>JAOZNO010000486.1 GCA_029933755.1 Bacteroidales bacterium
AAACATTTGCAAACAGGGTACAGAAGTTACACATGCACTTTATCTGGCCAAGGGGTCGGTAAAACTTTATATTGAAGGAAAAAATAAAAACTTGATTTTGAAACTGATAAATCAAAGTAAGTATATTGGTTTACAGTCTTTATTTGGTGACCGTATTTATAATTACACTATTGCTGCTCTTGAAGATTCACAAGTTTGCATGATTAAAGCTGATTTGATATTGGATTTAGCAAGAGGCAATGTTGAATACTTATTTGAATTAACTAAAACAATTAGTGAAGCAACAAACTTTGTTTACAAAAAAATTATTGATATAAATCAAAAACAACTAAGGGGGCGTTTAGCAGATGTTCTATTACATTTTTCTGAAAATGTTTTTGAAAGTGAGCGTTTTGAATTAAAACTTACCCGTAAAGAAATCGCAGAGTATTCATCAATGTCAATGGAAAATGCGGTTCGGATACTGAATGAATACAAAAGAGATGGAATTATTAATATTGAAGGACGTGTATTTACCATAACACAACCTGAAATACTTAGAAAAATAGGAGAATTAGGGTAAAAAATTAAGGTGGCATTGAGCCACCCCTATTTTAAGCCTAATGTTAAATCAGTCAAGCTGATTTGGAAATTCTCAGGAGTTAGCTTATAATTTGCAACTAGGAACTTCGTGTTTTAAACCTTAGCAAGCGCCTGATCTAAATCTGCAATAATATCTTCAACATCCTCAATGCCAACCGAAAACCGAACTAAATCGTCTGTTATCTCTGCTTTTATTTTATCTTCTTTTGAAACTGCTGCATGTGTCATAGAAGCCGGATGTTGAATTAAGCTTTCAACTCCGCCAAGCGAAACAGCTAATGTTGCTAAATGCACATTATCCATTAAAATCTGGCCAGACTTTAAACCGCCTTTCACACCAAAACTAATCATTGATCCAAAACCACTCATTTGCTCCTTGGCTAATTCATGCTGAGGGTGCGATTTTAAACCAGGATATTTAATCCACTCTACTTTTTCATGATTTTCAAGATATTCAGCAACTTTCATGTCACTTGCCTGCGCTTTATCTATTCTGATAGAAAGAGTTTTTACTCCACGAATTACCATAAATGCCTGGTGTGGATCCATATTGCTACCCATATAAACCATTGCATGACGCAGCTTCTTATAAAACTCTTCTGTTTTCGCTACAATTACCCCACCAACAATATCGGCATGACCATTTATAAATTTGGTAATGGAGTGGAATACAATATCTGCACCTAAATCTAAAGGCTTTTGAAGATAAGGGCTGGAAAAAGTATTATCAACCACAACAATAATCCCATGTTCTTTAGCTAGCTTAACGGCTGCTTTTAAATCGGTTAACTGCATGGTTGGATTCGAAGGAGTTTCAATATAAAGCACTTTTGTATTAGGTTTTATTACTGCTTTAATATTCTCAATATTAGATGTGTCCACATAATCAGCCTCAACACCAAAGCGACTAAAATCTTGCTCCATAACACCCCGTGAAGGACCATAAACAGAAGCAGTGCTTATCATATGAACACCTTGTCCTAGCAATGCAAAATAAATAGCTGTAACCGCTCCCATTCCAGAACTGGTTGCAATACCTCCAAAACCATTTTCCAGGGCTGCTATATTATCCTCTAATGCCTTAATGGTTGGATTACCTATTCGGGTATAGATAAAGCCATCACTTTTGCCAGAAAAACAGTCGGCACCATGTTGCGCATTTTTAAATTTGAAGGTTGAAGTTTGATAAATTGGTACTGTTGCGCTTCCCATTGGGTCGTCAAAAGAACCTGCATGAATCAATTTTGTGTTAAATCCTAAGTTTTTTGTATCCATTATTTATAAGTTTTGATTTTTGTTTGTAAAACAAGTGTATTTTAATAAATATTAGCTTACAATGTAATAATATTTTTTAATATTAGATTCTAAAATGTAATAAAAAATCAATTTTAAAAGCAGTACAAAAAGAAGAATGATGTATGAGTTTTAATAAAAGGTGAGGATTTGTATAACTCAGTAGAATCAAATATCTTTGAGTTAAAATACATGCGTTTTTTGGAAATTTAAAAGGCCATCCAATTTGGACAGCCTTTTAAGATTGCTAAGTAATTTCTAAATCACTTTTCTTTTTGAATAACAACTTTAAGGCTGTCTATTTTTAGATTATTATTTTTCGTTATTTTCTTATCAACAATTATTTCACCAGCTACTAAAGGATAATCATTAACCTCTTTCGCAGGGTCATATGCATGTCCTATTCCTGTTCTCATTTTTTCATGCATATAACTATTTGCACCGAATAAAAGTGTATAAGCATCATATCCTAAAACTCTTAAATACGCAGCAACAAAAGCACTTTTATGTCCACTATAACAATGTAAAACAATCGGCTTATCTATTGGTAAGCTTGTCAATGACTTATTAATTGACAAAGATTCTTTTGGTTTATAATTAATTGCTCCGGGTAAATGACCAAGGGTATAATCTCCTTCTGGCCAATTGCTTACAATGTAATATTTACCCATTTCTTCTATTAATTTGTCAATTTTAATATAGCCCTTTTTAAAACCATCAGCAGCCACCCTGTTTACTCTAGCTTTTAGAATACCATATCCTGTAGTTTCACCTGTATTTAGAGTTGGCAAAGAACCATTCTCGCCTTTAGGGTTCGTTTTTGTTTCCAAATTACCAGCAAGTTTATTCGAGACATTTGCACTCCACTTATTAGGGTAAATCTCTTTACTCCAGGAAGACATTCCCCATCTCAAAGAATATACATTACCGTAACCCAGCAAATGAAGCAATGATGTATAATAGGAGGCTGTTTGTCCTGAGTATCCAGCAATTACAACTCTTTCATAATTACCCGGATTTGCTTCAGTATACATGTAATTTATTAATTCTTTAACAGATACATTAACGGAACCATCAATATGCCCATCAATGTAGTTATCATAATTCCTGATATCAATAATCAGATACTTCCCTAAGTTATCATATACATCAACCGCTTTAATTACTGGTGGCATTTTTTTAGAGTTGATAAAATCACCTGATTTATTAATGAAATCAATTAGTAATTCTGATTCATTAACATCCTTTGCAGTTTCAACGATTATTTCCTTTTTATCTGATACAGAATCATTACTACATGACACAAATATCGATAATACAATAATCAATAATGGTAAATAAAGTTTTATATTGTTCATGTGTCTATTCTTTTTTCTTTAAACTTTTTCCTTTGATCTTATTTATAATCTTTTATCTTTCTTTGTCTCCCGTAGTCTTGACGAAGGGTGAACTTTAATCTTAACATCCACCATCTGCTCCAGCCTTTTTCTTTTTCTTTTTAATGGGAGCTTTCTTTGAAGATTTAGATGATGTAGTTCCTGAACCTGCACCAGCAGTTTCGCTCACAATTTTAGCAAAATCATATTTCGCTTTTTCATTTTTAAAATCGCCGGTCATTGGTGTATATTCTTTCAAAATAAAATCATTAACATAGTCATAACCACCTAACAAAATTTTATTATTTTTATAACCTAATTGTTTAAGTATCATCCATGGGCCACAAGCTCCACAATGATCAGAATAGTACAAAATATTAATATACTCATCCTGGTTTAGTATTTTTACATACTCATCGTCAAGAATTTTATGGATAGGGATATTTATTGCATTATCTATATGTCCTTTAATGAAATCATGAGAACTTCTTAAATCAATAAACCGGTAAATATTATCATCACCATATAAAATATCCATTACTTTTTCAGGTCCAACCACATCTTCATACGTTTGAACTTCAGTAAGCATATCTTCAGTAGTAATTCGATATTTTTTAGACGGCTCCTTAACAAATACAACCCCCAAGATAATAATTATGGCAAATATTAGCCCACCAATCGGTAACTTGTTGGATATTACCTTATGTTCATGTTCTGCATTATTGTTCATAGTGCGTAATTTTTCTATTTGAATTTCTTTTTTAATTAATCAGATTA
>JAOZNO010000487.1 GCA_029933755.1 Bacteroidales bacterium
GTGAGCAATGTTCATTTCTACATATTTCGCAATAATTTCTTCAAAAGTATTTTCAGGCATTTGCTCAATTTTCACCAATATTTCTGTCAAATACAAAGCGTTTGCAAACCTAAAACCCCCTTTTGATATATTTTTTGTGCGTATTTGTCCTGAAAAATCATACAATTTGTTAAAAAGATAGCTGTGTATTTGTTGCAATCCTTTTGTTGTACCGATTTCAATCTTATCAATATCGCCTGTTTCAAACAAACGATAAGCGTTTTCTAAACTTCTTTTATATATGTTTCTCATGTCTGGTCAAAAATAAAGTTTAATCTTCACTTCACCTTATTTTTCATCACTTTATATTGTTAGTTATCGTTACAGTGTCGTTTTTATTCGTTTTTTTGCACTTAGTTCAACACGGGCTTCAAACTTGGCCTTGCAAGCTGGTTGAAGTCTATTTGCTGGGCAACATGTTTTTATTTATGCCTATTTATTTGCATATTTGCAAATAAATATGTATTATTGCTAAAATTAATAAATTAATTATGTCTGATTGGAATGATAAAGTTAAACGATTATTAAAATCCGAATTAGTCCGTAGAGGTATTTCAAATTCAAATTTAGTTGTATTGCTTGAAAACATTGGAGTTGAGGAGACAAAATCAAGTATAGATAGTAAAATAAGTAGGGGGACTTTCAGTGCTTGTTTCTTCTTACAATGCTTAACTGTTATTGGTTGTGAAAGAATAGAAATACAGACTTTCAAAAACCAATTAGCTGTTGCTGCTGAACCACAAGTTGTATATAACCTGAAAAAGTAAAAAATGGAAAAAATTAAATTTATAGATTTATTCGCAGGACTTGGAGGAATTAGATTAGGATTTGAGAAATCATTTCAAGATTTGGGCTATGAAACTGAATGTGTAATGACTTCAGAGATTAAACCATACGCAATTACAACATTAACAAAGAATTTCAGTCATGATTATTTTGTTGAAGATATTTATGAGGTTGATAATGAGCGAATTCCGGATTTTGATTTTCTTTTAGCAGGTTTCCCTTGTCAACCATTTAGTGCTGGTGGGAAAAGACAGGGCTTTGTTGATACAAGAGGAACTTTGTTTTTTGAAATTGAAAGAATTTTAAAAGAAAAGAAACCATATGGTTTTATACTTGAAAATGTTGAGGGACTTGTTAAGCATGATATAGATAATAAACAAGATAAAATTGGTAGGACTTTATCAATAATTTTAGATAAGCTTGAAAATGAGTTAGGATATAAAGTTTCTTGGAAAGTTTTAGATTCTATTGAATTTAGTTTGCCACAGTCTCGTAAAAGAATTTTTATTGTAGGTACGAAAGATGAAAAGGTAGATCTTACTTTTACATCCAAAGATTTCAAACCTTTGAATACTATTTTAGAAAAAGGATTAGAACCGATTAAGTCAGATTTTACGGAAAAACTTTTTAATCATTTTGAATTAAAAGAATTGTACGGAAAGTCTATTAAGGATAAACGAGGGGGAAATAATAATATTCATAGTTGGGATATTGGAATTAAAGGAGAAGTTTCAGATGAACAAATTGTTTTATTGAATAAGCTTTTTAAAGAAAGACGTAAAAAGCATTGGGCAGAAAAAATTGGCATTGACTGGATGGATGGAATGGCTTTAACATTAAAACAAATCTCAACTTTCCACAAAAATGATAATCTCAAAAACCTATTAGAGGATTTAGTTAAAAAGAGATATTTGAGATTTGAACATCCTAAAAAGCTTGTTCATGAAAAAACTGAAAATAATGAAAAAAAATATCGAGTTTATGATGAAACTAAGCCTAAAGGATATAATATAGTAACCGGTAAGTTGAGTTTTGAAATAAATAAGATATTAGACCCAGATGATATTGCACCAACACTTGTTGCTACTGATGTTTCTCGTTTAGCCGTTCCAGATAATGGTGGTTTAAGAAGATTGACAATACGAGAAGGTTTGCGCTTGTTTGGTTATCCTGAATGGTATAAAATTCCTACAAAAGAGACTGAAGCTTTTGATTTATTAGGAAATACTGTTGCAGTACCTGTTGTCGAACACGTTGCAAATAAATTGGCTGAAATTTATAAACGATATTTGGTTTATTCTACACTCAAAGAAATTCCAGTATGTTCATGATAATTCTTAAGAACCTTACTTAACCAATGTGCATTACCGTGTCTTGTTTGTGGATATTGGTATCTCGTATTGTTCAATGCAGAAAGAAATTTTTCTTTGCTGTTAAACGGTTTAAATTTTGCTCTTTCTGAATACCAAATACTTGGTCTGATATTATAGATAATACTTTTCTTTTCTTGTACTTTTAAAGGGTATGTACTACTTGGGCAGGCTAATTCCCATATTTTCTTTAGCCAAACGTTTTTGATGGTAATTACTCCATTTTGCATTTGATAGGCTAAAATTAAATAGTCTGAATCAATTCTAAATGCATTTTCTAAAAGAGAGTTGCAATATGAATCGAAGTTTGCTAAGTCAAATCCTGGACCTCTATCAAAATCAAATGATTTAACTTCTAAAAGTCCCTTCTTGTGGTTGTCTTTATCTAAAAGAAAATCTGGAAATGTTTGAGAATTTGTATTTTCTTCAAAATCAATAGTCTCCTTCTGAAACCAAGCTTTCAGCCATTCTTGAAGCAAATTTCCAACGGTATCTTTTGTTTTAATAAGTATACTTAAATCTTTAACTGTAAATTTAATACTCCCAGTTTCGCCTATCAGTTTATAGTCTACAACAAGTTTTTCATATAATTGTTCCGCTGTTAATTTCATTCAATGCTATTTTAAATTAATTTCACAAAGATAGAAAAAATTACCTTGGAAATCTTGGATTTATATGTTGGGTAACAACAGAATAAACATATCTCAGGTATGTTTATTCCATATATATATTACCTGTTTTTTGTTGTGTGATTTACTCCCTATATGTTAAATATCCAAACGATCCATTGGATTTTTTATTTTATTAAAGGCTACCAGCCAGTTTTAAACATTGCTCGCATAGCTTTTTGGTTTCTTTTGTGTACATGGTACATGGCATCGCCGGCAGCCAGCCTAATTTGTTCATTGGTTTTCATTAATGCCCAACTATTAATAATTCCCTCGGCAACATAAGCTTCAGGTGGTAAAAAGCTTACAGAAGTGACTAGTGGATAGCTTTTTAAACATTTTAAATAATCTGTAAAGTATTCGTAAGATACACAAGAAATTACAGCAGCATCCCTAAAAACGCCATCCTTATTATAGACTAAATCCACATCAACATCCATTAAACCATTGTGACCGTTAAAAATTAGTAAGTCGGCATTGCTCTGTATACCAATTTGTTCATTATTTATACTTAAGCTATCTTTTTTTATTCCGGCCAATGAGTTTAAATAATCATTAAGGCATTCTTCCATCCTGTCACCGCGATAGCCATCAGCAATAAGGTAAACTTTTGCTGTGTTGCTAAATGTTTTATAAAAAACTACTTTTTCCAGAATGTTTGAATCGGTATCATATTGTTGAAATACGAGTTTCCAATCTTTTTTCCTTTTAAAATGGGTTTTTATTCCATAACCAGCACCCCAATACAAATTTGTTTTCAGGTTTAAACCGTCACCCAATGACTTGCTGGTTGGTATAATTCCCTGGTTATCATTATCACATAAGGGTACAAAAATATGGACAAAAAGAGCATTGCCATCTTTGATTTTATTATTGAGTTTGGCTATTATCGTATCCCGGCTAAATTCAGGACAAATTACTTGTCGTTCATTAACCGGCATCTGCTCTAAACTTGTTAGACTATTTGCCAATTGTTGAGATTGCGATGAAGATGAAAATAAACTAAGCAATATTAAAATTGCAAACCGAACTATAATGTGATTAAAATACAACATGTCTGACTTTTAAGTTTATTGTTGGCTATGGTTTAGAATGGCGCATATTTTCTGTATATCTACAGAGGTTTTCTTTTACAAGTAATTAGTATATTGGTAATTAGT
>JAOZNO010000488.1 GCA_029933755.1 Bacteroidales bacterium
AGAACAATTGATGCAAAATGGATACTGTAATTACCAGAATATCAAAAATATAGTACATTGTGTATGCCTGCAAGTGATTAGATATTAAATACTTAAACGTAAGTGCGAAACATCAGTTAATAATCAATATTCAATAATTATTATTCAATAATCAATATAAAAAGTGCAATTTAACAAGCTATTAACGAAATTTTACCATTGGCGGATGCAGAATATGAAGGAAAGTACCTTTATTATTTTGCTTTCAGTTGTAATTGGTGTATTAGCTGGATTTGTTGCCTTAACATTAAAGGTTTCAGTATTTTATATTCGAGAATTTGTCCTTAATAGCATAATTGGTATTTCAAAAATCAATATGTTTTTACTGTTTATTATTCCCTCAGTTGGTATTGGGCTTACATTACTGTTGAAGTATACCATATTAAGTGATACAGTTAAACATAATATATCATCTATTTTATATGCGATTTCAAAAAAGAATAGTTTGATGAAACGTCATAAAATGTTCTCGTCGATGCTGGGGGGGATTTTAACTGCCGGTTTTGGTGGTTCGGTTGGTTTAGAGTCGCCCATTATATCTTCAGGTGCTGCTATTGGTTCAAACTTGGGAAGGATATTTAATTTTAATTATAAAACGGTTACTTTATTATTGGCATGTGGTTCTTCAGGTGCTATTTCTGCTATTTTTAATACTCCTATTGCCGGGGTTGTTTTTGCTTTGGAAGTTTTACTGATTGATTTAACACGCTTTTCATTAATCCCACTTTTAATGGCATCGGTTAGTGGAACCATAGTTACTACTATTTTTTATCCCGAAGGTGTTCTGTTTGATTTTAAAATACAGGATTCATTTCAGGTTTCAGAAATTCATTTTTATCTAATATTTGCTTTAATCTGCGGTTTAGTTGCTCATTATTTTACGCATACTTATTTATTGGTTGAACAAAAAATTGAAAGTGTAAAAAACCCATTTAAACGCTATCTGTTAGGAAGTATTATATTTGGATTATTACTTCTTGTTTTTCCGATGCTTTGGGGCGAGGGTTTTGAAACGATTAAAGCATTACTGAACGAAAATCATATAGCAGTTTTCAAATTCACTTTATATCCTAATCACGCTGAAAATATTTTTGTGATTATTTTGGCATTTCTGTTCATGATTTTGCTAAAAGTAATTGCTACGGCATTAACTGTTGGTGCGGGTGGAATAGGCGGTATATTTGCCCCCTCGTTATTTACCGGAGCTTTAACAGGATACTTATATGCATTAATTATTAACACTTTAGATATTGGTGTCGAATTGTCCTTGATCAATTTTACATTGATTGGGATGACTGGAGTTTTAAGTGGTGTTCTTCATGCACCGCTAACCGCCCTTTTCCTGATTGTAGAAATAACTTTTGGCTATGAGCTAATTGTTCCCTTGATGCTTACCAGTACTATTTCGTATATTACGGTTAAATACTATCGTGATAATTCAATAATTACCCAACAACTGGTTATGAAAGGGAATTTAATTACACATCATAAGGATAAAGCGGTCTTAACTATGATGAAGCTAAAATCGGTGCTTGAAACTGATTTTTTACCTGTAAGTGTTGATGATAGTCTTACTGAACTGGTAAGAACTGTTGCCAAATCAAAAAGAAACTTGTTTCCGGTATTAGATGATGATGATTTCTTGGTTGGAATTATTCTTTTGGACGACATTCGAGAAATTATGTTCCAAACCGAAATGTATCATAAAATTATGATTGCAAATCTAATGTCACCACCACCGGCATACATTAGGTTAGATGATAATATGGATGTAGTAATGAAAAAATTTAATGAAAGCAAAGTCTGGAATTTACCCGTAATTGATAAAGGAAAATATATTGGCTTTGTTTCTAAATCAAAAATATTTAATGTTTATCGTGAGTTATTGATGAATATTACGGATGATTAAGCTATGATAATTATTCTGAAAAATTAATTGTATTTTTGTTAAGTAATTAAATAGTCTCTGCAAGAAAACGCCAATAATTTCGTTACGCTCATCTTAAAATTCAGTTATTTACAATAGTAAACGCCTGAATTTTAAGATTTCACAAGCCTCATTCTTGACGTTTTCTTATCAGACACTGAGTTTTCGTACAAATACTAAATATGGTTCTACGACCATTTTAGTGGGTGCTTAACCATAAAGTAATTTTTAGTACAAGTTCTTTGTTTATCTGTTTATAAGCTGTATATGCATATAAAAGCATAACCAAATAAACGTATAAACAAATAGCCAACATACATTTTAATTAGTTACTCACTAAGTTTGCAGTAGTACATTAAATATAAACAAATGAAATTATTTAAAGAAATATTAGAACTTGGAGATATATCTATATCCAAAATAGAAGATTATAGAATCAAACAATTAGAAAAACTAAAGAAACGTACTGTAAATGGTATAATAGTAGGAGCTTTTGTAATAGCAGCAAGTTTTTATATCGCTCAAGATATGCATGAAATTTGGGTGTTAGGAGTAGGAGTTGTTCTAGGAGTTGTTCTATTTTTTATTTTTAGAGGTAATATACGAACTCAAATAAAAAATGCTATAAAAGAGCAAATAGTTAAGAAATTAATTGAAGGTATAAATCCAGGTTTTAAATATTATCCGAAACAGCATATTACAGAAGAAACTTTTGATGATAGTAAGCTTATTGGCAATTATACATATTTAGAAGGCGAAGATTTATTTAAAGGTATTTATAATAATATTCCTGTAGAATTTTCAGAAATTGAGGTAACTAAAAAAGCAAGTAAATCAACAAAAACTCTTTTTGAAGGCCCTTTTTATAGTCTTAAAGTAAATAAACCATTTAAAGGAAGAACGAGTGTTGTTCCTGATTTTTCAGAGAAAAATTTCGGTAAAATAGGAAGAGTATTTCAAAGTTTAAACCTTTATAAGGATACATTGATTACTATTGATAATGAAAATTTTGAAAAACAATTTGCTATATATACTACTAATGAAGATGAAGCGAAAGAAATACTAACTCAAAAGCTAATGAATTTTTTACTGGAAGAAAAGAAATCAACCAATGGCGTTTTCTTTGGGTTTAGTATGAATAATATCTATTTTGGAAAATACAATTCAAAAGATTTATATAGAGTTAATATAGAAGCTAAAATAACCGAAAAAATAATTAAGCGATTTTACAACGAAATATTACAGCATCTTCAAGTTGTTGAAAAACTATATAAATTAGTATTAAGTCAAGAATAATATTTTATGATTTTTTGGTTGGAATAATACTTTTGGATGATATTCGTGAAATTATGTTTCAAACTAAAAACTATAAAAAAGTCCAAATTTTATACCTGCTTCAGCTAAATGCTGTTGATAAGAATCCTTTTGAAAGTGAATTAGAGAATGTATATTTAGAAAAGGATTTATAAAAACACCCACTTGTTTATAAGCATACCGAAAGCCAATTCCTGAACCGAAGCCAAAACCTGATTGATTATCTGTCGATTCAAACTCTTTCCTGTTTAATTCAAAATCTGTAATTAGTGCGCCATTAATAAAAAAGTATTTACCAAAGGTGAAATTGGCATAAACAGGAATTGAAAGCATCTCTATTTCGTTTTTATAAGATGCTATTTCATACCCCGTTGGAGCAGGACTTATAGTGAACTTGTTTTGTGAATATACTAATCCACCTTGTAAAGCAAATCGTTTATTTAATTTTCGATAATAAGTTATTTCAAACAACTTAGCACCTTCACCATTATAAGATGCACTTCCGTCCATTGCACTAATATAAGCATTATCTGATAAGCCATAAGAAATAGCAATATTGTTTTTATTTTGCGCATACAGTATTTGGCTAATCGTTAAAAGAAACAATAGCGAAAGGAGTTTTGTTTTTTGCATTTTGTTAGCTTTGTTTTATTTAATACAAATAAGTTCATATTTACCCTAATGTAATGTTAAACCTCAAATTTCGGCTAAGCGAAAATTATGTGAACCCGTCGACCGATT
>JAOZNO010000489.1 GCA_029933755.1 Bacteroidales bacterium
TAATTGTATAATAGATAATTAATCTTAATTTTATCTAGTGCGAAACTTTAGTAAAGATATGTCGACAGATTTCGACATCTCGCATCTGCACAAAGCTAAAAACATGAATTATCCGGGTTAATTTCGTTAAGAGCCTTTCATTAGGCTTCCTTATGCTTGTATCGAATATACTAACCCCTAATCAGTTCATTGCTTGTAGGCTTGCACTGAGTTCATTTGTTTCAGGCTGCAAATGTATGATTTTTTCATTCATATGCTAGTTTAAATAGACTGATAATATGGAAATTAAAATAGCAACGGTAAAGTCTATAAAGATTCAAAAAAACGATGGATAATTGCTTTTGCATTTTCCAGATCTGAATATCTTTCTGTTTGGATCGTATCACATCCGGCAATCATTGCAGATAATCGTTTTCCTTCTTTTTGCTTATAAAGGCAGAGTACATTTTTGTCGTTTTCAATTGAACGGCCAATTTCATAACCCACACCCAGGCTTGGTGTTGACACTTCAGCAACCAGTACATCAGCTTTAAATAGCCAATCCAAATCTCTATCGTGTATTTGTTTGTCAGAAACATTAGTTTCACCAGTTACTAAAAGAGAATCATCACCAATAAACTCGGTTAATACTTCTCCGTAATTTTTTAAATAGCTTATCAGTTCTTTATAAAAACCAACATCGGCACGACCGCCACTAATTGAACCTGCAAAGTATATTTTCATATAATAGTCTTTAGTTTTATTTTGCAAACATAGAGAAATTCCATAAAAATTCAAATGCTAAAAGCCTATTATTTAATTATATATTGCTCTTGTCAAAAAAAGTATTACTTTTGTGGAACAAAACCAACCATTTATCCCACTAACCTAACAGATAATAAAAATGTCATTATTGACGTTTTTAGAAAAAAACTTTCATTTTTGTAGACGAATAATCGTTTTTTTGCATACAGTTTGTAATTGTATGGACTATTGCATCTAGTAAGTAACTTAATGTTTGTAGCGCAAGTCATTGCTATTTAAAGCTGCATGTTAAATATAAAAATATGAATTCATTTTATCGTAATCTTAAATTAAAAGGGAAAATATTAATTATTGTTTTGCCAATAACTACTTTATTTTTCACACTTGTAATCTTATATTTTAGTACAAATATTAAAAGAGACGGTTCTGCTGAGGCAAAAGAATTGGTTAATAGTGAAACACAGCGTTATGCTTTACTAACAAAAAAGATTTTTGATGAAGCATTTAGTATTGCACATACATATACCGGTGCTTTTATAGAGAACATGGTGTTACCGGCTGACGTAAGAGATTCTGTTAATAAAAAAATACTTTTAAGAACCTTGGGACAAAATGAAGACTTTTTGTCTGTTGGTCTTCATTATCAAATTGATGCTTTAGATCCTGATTATAATAAGAAAAATGGAAGAATTAGAAATATCTCTTTTAAATTAAATGATAAACTGTATTTTTCACAAAATACAGCTGATACAACTAATGAAGAGCTTTCAGGTTTGTATTATGTAGCAAAGGAATTTGCAAAACCAATGGTTAGTAATCCATATTATGATACACATACCCCTGAGTTAGAGGGGATTTTGATGGTTACTGTAATAACATCCTTAGTGCAAGATGGGAAATATTTGGGGCAAACCGGTATTGATTTAGCATTAGAAAATATTCAACAGATGGTGCAAAGTATTAATCCTTTTGAATTATCGGTTGCCTATTTGGTTGCATCAAATAATAAAATTGTTGCACATACCGATAATAGCTTATTTAATAAAGATCTTTTTGAAATCAATAAAGGTTATGAATCTGAATTTGAGAATGCTTTAAATCAAATAAAAAGTAATACAGCCTTTAACTTTGAGTTAGAAAAAGGGAATGAGGAATTCTATATTTCTGTTTTACCTATTAAGGTAGGTGAAGATGGTAAGCACTGGGCATTAATTACAGAAACACCACTTAATGTGCTAATAGAGAAATCTAATCGCCTTTTTAGAAGCACAATTATTGCAGGTTTGATTGGTTTGATTAGTCTTGCACTAATTATTTATTTTTTAATAGATAGTATTACTAAACGATTGTTAGTAGCAGTCAAATTTGCTCAAAAAGTTAGTGACGGTAATCTTAGTTCGCATATTGAATTTCATGATAAAGATGAAATTGGGCAGTTAGCAAAATCAATGAATCAAATGGCTAATAAACTTAAAAAGATGATAAAAAAAATAACCATAAGCTCTGAAAATATGAATACAGCCAGTTCGTTTATTTCAGAATACTCATCAGAATTATCACAAGGGGCTTCGGGGCAGGCAGCTTCTGCCGAGGAGGTTATGGCTTCAATTGAAGAAATGGGTTCGAATATTCATAGCAATTCAGAAAATGCTGAGCAAACAGAAAAAATATCAAACCAAACACTTATTGGAGTAAAAAATGGTAGTAAATCAGCAAACCAAACCTTAAAATCAATTAGCGAAATAACCGAAAAGATATCTATTATTAATGAAATTTCAAGACAGACAAATATTTTATCGATAAACGCAGCAATTGAAGCAGCCAGAGCCGGACAGTATGGTAAAGGTTTTGGAGTAGTTGCCAGTGAAGTGAAAAAACTTGCTGAAAGATCACAAGAAGCTGCATTATCTATCAATGAGCTTTCTGTAAAGGGGGTAGATATTTCTGCTTTAGCAGAAAAAGAACTATCAACTTTAGTTCCTGAGGTTGAAAAAACTGCAACATTAATAAGCGAGATTACAAATGCAAGCAGAGAGCAAAGTAATGGTGTTGATCAGATACAAAGTGCTGTTCAGTCATTGACTGATGTTGCTCAGAAAAATGCAGCATTTTCTGTTGAATTAGATGATAAAGCCAAAATTCTTTCAAAAGAAGCGGACCATTTAAAAGCAGTAATAAATTTCTTTAAGATATAAATTTTGACGGCACTCCGAAAAGCCGCTTAGCGGCTGAATGCAGAAAGTCACACTTTTCGGAGCAGGCTCAATTTTCATACTAAGCTAAATAATTATTAGGCTAAAAGTATTGTTCTATACCTTAGTCTTTTTATCTTTATGTTTTTTCAATAATCTTGAAAATAGATGAAGATTTTACATACATCCGACTGGCATCTTGGGAAAAAGCTTGATAATTTTAGTCGTCATGAAGAGCAGCAAGCTGTATTAGAAGAGATTGTTCAGATTGCAGATAGTGAGCATGTTGATGCTGTAATTATTGCCGGCGATTTATATGATACATACAACCCTCCCATTGAGTCTGTAGAACTTTTCTATAGAACACTAAAGCGACTAAGTAAGAATGGGAAACGTCCTGTTATTGCAATTGCTGGTAATCACGATTCACCTGATCGTATTGAAGCTCCAGATCCTTTAGCAAGAGAATCCGGAATTATCCTTGTGGGCTATCCGAATACAAAAATCAGAAAATTTAAGAATGATGTAGGCCTTGAGTTGCTGAAAAGCAATGAGGGTTTCATTGAATTGAAGATTCCCGGAGTAAGTGCTCCATTAAGAATCATACTGAACCCTTATGCTAATCAATTTAGAATGAAAACCTATTTAGGTGTTGAGAATGAGGAGGAGGAACTTAGAAATGTATTGGAGAAAAGCTGGAAAGAGTTGTCTGATCAATATTATGATAATAAGGGCGTTAATGTGTTGGTTTCACATATGTTTTTTGTAAAAGAAGGTGCAACAATACCTGAAGAGCCTGATGATGAAAAACCAATTTTGCATGTAGGAGGTGTACAGGCAATTTACCCAAAAAATATTCCCGAAAATATTCAATATGTGGCATTAGGTCATTTGCATAGAAAACAGATGGTAAGTAATGAGCCATGCCCAATAATTTATTCAGGTAGTCCGGTTTCCTATAGTTTTAGTGAAGCTAATCAAAAAAAGTTTGTTTGTATTATTGATGTTGAACCCGGTGGTGTGGCAAATGTGAAAGATGTTGATTTAATAAAAGGTAGAAAACTGGAAAGAAAAAAGTTTGA
>JAOZNO010000490.1 GCA_029933755.1 Bacteroidales bacterium
AGTTTTGAAATAGCTTTATCAATTTTTTCAATAATTTCTTCTACATGGTTTTCATTAATAATTAATGGTGGAAGCATTTGCACCATATGCTTGTCATTGTTAGCATATAAAGCCCATAATCCACTCTCGTATGCTGCTTTTGTAAATAGTAATGAATATTTTTCTTTAGAAAACCTTATTCCAATCATTAAACCTAATTGATTAAACGATTCAAGGTATTTTGGATGTTTTGAGACTAAAGCTGATAATCCTTTACTCATATATTCTCCCATTTCGTTTACACGATTTAAAAAATAATCACTTGACGAAATTTCCAAAACTTTTAAAGCAACAGGAACACCCACTTCTGCACCTCCAAATGTACTTACATGAATAAAAGGGTTCTTTTTAAAGAAATCCTCATAAGGTTTTCTAAAAATGGTTGCTGAAATGGGATAAATACCACCAGATAAACCTTTACCAATAACCACAATATCCGGAATAATGTCATAATATTCAAAAGCCCAAAGTTTTCCGGTTCTGCCTAAACCACTTTGTACTTCATCCATTATTAAGAGGCTTCCGTTTTCAGTACATATTTTCCTAACTTCTTGTAAATATTCTTTTTCAGGGATTACAATTCCTAAAGTGGCAGGTATCGTTTCTAAAATAACTGCTGCCGTATTAGGATATATTTTCATTTTCAATGCATTAATATCACCAAAAGGTACTTGAACAAAGCCGGGTGCTAATTTCCCAAAAGGCTTTTTGTATTCAGAGTCGCCAGTTGCCAAAGCTAAACCGGTATGACCATGATAACCACCGATTGCACTGATAATATCATTCCTTCCTGTAACAGCTCGGGCTAATTTTAATGCTAAATCAATAGCTTCACCGCCACCAGAGCCAAAAACAGCATAATCCAAATCGCCGGGCATTAATTCTGCTAACTTTTTACCTAGTTCGGCTCTTTGTTTACTAATAAAATGATGATTACCTATATCTAAATCATCTAAAGCCTGATGCATTGTTTTTACAATCTCCGGATTTCTATGTCCAAGATTAAAAACCCCACCATTTGAATGGCAGTTAATTAATTTTTTATCACCCGCAACATCCCAGATATAAGGTCCCTCACGCTTTCCCATGATAAATTCCATTCCATAATCCTTAAAAGTTTTTGCTTTCCCTGATGAAACATGAGAAGCAAAATCATTAATGATTTCCTTCCTTTCTGCCTTTGTAGATTTTTCCATTACATTTTATATTTTAACCACAAAATATTATTAACCCGTATCCCAACGAAGAAGATAAATACGAAATTAAATATTTTTGATTGATTTTATAATTTGAAATTTTTTATTTGTTCTGCTATTTCCGTTGCGGTTTCAGATAATTTAATTTCAGCATTATTTATCGTAAATTCTATTTCTTTTTTTGATTTAGCTAAACTAAATATTTTTTCAATGCCAAGCAATTTCTTTAATCTATCACCTCCTTTATAATAGCCACAAACAGCCCAAACCATTTTATTATAATTGTGTGCTAATTTTGATAATTTAAAAATCAATTTGTCATTTAAAGTTTGTTCATCAATTTTTCCTTCTCCAGTAATTATCAAATCAACGGATTTAATTTTCTGCTCAATATCTGTTAATTCAAAAATCAATTCAGAACCAGAGATTAGCTTCGCATTGAACAATGCAATCATTCCTCCACCAATTCCACCTGCTGCCCCACTCCCTTTTATATTTTGTACATCAATATTATATTGTGCTTTGAAAATAGCTGAAATATTCTGTAAACCTTTGTCCAGATGGATTACTTCTCTAAGGCTAGCACCCTTTTGTGGTGCATAAACATATGCCGCACCATTATTACCATAAAATAAATTGTTAACATCAGCTGCAATCAAAATTTCGGCAGGATATTTTTTCAAAATAGATTCTGAATCATCAATAGAGTGAATATCTAACAAGTTTTTACCTATTGGTTTTAATTCTTCACCATTCTTATCCTTAAAATACAAACCTAAGGCATTTGCAATTCCTACACCGGCATCATTTGTAGCACTTCCACCAATAAATAGTACAATTTTTTTAGCTCCATTTTCAATTGCATGTTTTATTAGCTGACCCGTGCCAAAAGAGCTTGTATTCATTACATCTAACTTACTAATAAGCATTAACCCACTTGCTTTTGCCATCTCAACATAGGCTGTTTTTGTCCTTTTATCATAAAGATACCAGGCATTTATTTTCTTGAATAATGGGTTGAATACGCTAAGACTTTCTTTTCTAAAATCTAAATTTTCAACAATTACTTCTAATGATCCCTCTCCCCCATCAGCCAACGATACCCTTTCAATAGCTTTGATAAATTCCAGATTCTTTAATTTATTTGAAAGAATATCAATAACTTGCGAAGAATTTAATGATCCTTTAAAACTATCTGGTGCTATAAGAATACGCATATTAGGTTTAGTTTTTTACAATAGTTAGTATATTAGAACATCTAAGCTCTAAAAAAGTAAACGTTTTAAACTTCACAGATGTTTTAAACCAGGGCTTTGTTTTATAATCACATCGTCAAAAATATCAAAAAATAAGCAATATATTTATTTTTCATTATGTTAATATGTAATACATTTGTATCAAAATCATTAAATGCTATTATTATGGAAAATAAAAAAAAATACAGTATTTATCTTATCATTTTACTAACATTCACTTTCCAGATTGGAATTCTTAAATCACAAACTCATCCTGATTTTACAATAATAAAACAAGTTCCTGCCAGTCCGGTAAAAAGTCAGGGTAGAACGGGTACATGCTGGTCTTATGCAACTACTTCATTTATAGAATCGGAAGCATTGAGACAGGGAAAAGGATTGTTTGATTTATCAGAAATGTATGTAGTGCGTAATACATATAGTTCAAAGGCAAAAAAATATGTTAGGCTTCAAGGAACAAATAACTTTTCGGAAGGTGGGCAAGCACATGATGTTTTAAATGAGGTCAGAATACATGGTTTAGTACCTGAAGAAATGTACAAAGGCTTAGACTATGGTTCAACTCAGCATAATCATAGTGAAATGGTTTCTATTTTAGATGGAATGTTGAAAGGATTGTTAAAAGGTAAAACCCGTTCAATTTCTTGGCTACCATCTTTTAATTCGATATTAGATAACTATTTAGGTGAGAATCCAAAAGATTTTAAATATAAGGGAAAAACATATACACCACAAAGTTTTGCAAAAAATGTAGTAGGTTTTAACCCTGATGATTATGTTGAGCTTAGTTCATATCAGGATTATCCGTACTATAAACAATTTGATTTGGAAGTGCCGGATAACTGGTCGCACGATTTATATTACAATTTACCAATGCATGAGTTAATGCAGGTTATGGATTATGCATTAAACAACGGATTTTCTGTAGATTGGGATGGTGACGTGAGCGAAATAGATTTTAATTCTAAAGCGGGAACAGCAGTTTTATCAATGAAGGAATCGGACGGGATTATTATTAATGGTTTAGACAAAATGAGACTTAAAACTTTTGATAATCTTTCAACAACTGATGACCATTTAATGCACCTTACAGGTATTGCAAAAGATAAAAATGGAACCATATTTTATCTGACAAAAAATTCGTGGGGAGCAAATAGTAATCTGTTTGGTGGCTACTTATATATGTCAAAATGGTATGTTCAGCTAAAAACCATAGCAATTTTGGTTCATAAAAATGCAATACCAAAGGATATTAAAAAGAAACTTGGTATAAAGTAATTGATCTGCAGTAAATCACAAAACCTACAAAATAGACTACAATGGCTAAATTGTTAAACTGTTAAATTGTTGCTTCAGAAAAGCAGTTTAACAATATAACAATTTAGCCTATTAATAAATTACACCCACGAATATCACTATTATCAAACCTGCCTAATACCTCAAACTGATTATTTTCATATAATTTTCCTATATCTTTAGTTTCAATAAAAGAGCAGGAATTTATATTGGCTAGGTCAATAACAT
>JAOZNO010000491.1:0-2421 GCA_029933755.1 Bacteroidales bacterium
ACAATGCTTTTACAATATTCAATAAGTTCAGTTTTTTTATATCGTTCAATTTTCGCCATTTACCTTTAAGTTTTATTTTACAAAATTACAGAATTCAGTTCTTTTTATGGCACCTAACATATAAACAATTAAATTTGAACACATTACATTTATAATTATTCTTCAGCTCAATAAAACTTGCTAAGTTTATACTAATTCTTGTACAGAGGACATTAACTAAATCCTCCTATAAACAAGCTGAAAATTTGCAAGTTAATACATCAATAATATTCAATCAACATTAAACAATATTCATTCTTAAATATTCATTCAAATTAGTTACTTAATACCTTAGCCTCTACTCTACGATTTTCTTGTCGCCCCTCTTCTGTTTTGTTTGAAGCCACAGGATATTTAAAGTTATACCCAACTGCTTTTAAGTTAGCTGCATTAACACCTTGTCCTTTCAAATAATCAACTACAGATTTTGCCCTTGCCAAAGACAAACGCTGATTTACTGTTCTTGAGCCCCGGCTATCAGTATGTCCTGAAATTTCAAGTACCAGTCCGGGATATTTTTCAAACATTTTTGCCAATCTATTTAATTCTGAATAAGACTCAACACGAAGTGATGACTTTCCACTTTCAAAAAAGGTATTATGCAAAATAATTTTTGATCCCGGTGTCATTGGTTGTAACTGAATATCTTTAAATATTTCTTTATAGTCTTGTGCTTCCGGCACTACAAAATTCTCGGAATGGAACATATAACCATCTGCATTAACTGAAAAACCATAATCTTTTCCGGAAGGCAGACTAATAAGATATGAACCTGAATTCTCATTTGATGTAGCCTTTTTAATAAGTTTTCCTGTTTTATTATCAACTAATTCAATAGTTGCAGCTAATGGTTTTCCCGTATTATAGTCAGTTACACTACCCTTTACAATAGTCATTCGTGTATAACTTATTTGCATGGATTCTTCAATAAAGGACTCCTTAATTGGTACTGCTATACTCGCAAGCAATTCGTCCTCGTTGCTTAACTGTAATGGTTTTTCAGGCCCAAGCAAAATAGCATGGTAAATATCAAAACCTCCATGCCCATCTATACGGCTAGAAGAATAATAAGCATCACGACCATTCATTAATATGGACATAAAAAAATCATCATCGGGCGAATTTATAGGGAATCCAAGATTTCTGGGTACTGACCACGAATCATATTTATATTCTGAAACAAAAATATCATATCCTCCCATAGAGTTATGTCCCTTAGAGCTAAAATAAATCATTTTCTCATCAGGTGTTACATATACTGAAGCTTCATCATACTCTGAATTAATAATATCACCCAAATTTACCGGTTTTGTCCATCCTTTACCATTTTCACTAAGTAAACTATAGTAAATATCTTTGCCACCATAACTACCATCATCTATATCACTAACAAAATAAGCTGTTGTAATATCAGCATTAAAACAAATAGAAGATTCCTGAGATTTTTTTCTATTCAGTTTATGCGATAAATCATGTATATTTTTCCACTGACTACCCTTTAGAGTAGCACTAAGTAAATCACCATCTCGCTCACGTCCTCTGTAAAAAATTAGTTTTTGTCCATCTTCAGAAAGTGCCACAGCTGCATCATTCCAATCAGTGTTCACAGGCGCTCCAATATTTACTGCATCCTCCCACTTATCACGAACTAAATTACTTGTATAAATATCTTCAAAATATTTATGATCTAATAAATTAATTCGATCACCACTTATACCTCGCCTTGAAGTAAACACCATGCTTGAACCATCAGCAGACAAAATAGAACCATAATCATCAAATTCTGAATTAATACTCTGTCCCAAATTTTCAATTATTACCCTGGCTGTTTTTCTCTTTAAGCTTATACCAGACTCACACTCAGAAATATACTTATCAATTATTGGAGATTGTTCCTCCAAATCTTTTGCAGATAAACTTTCTTTGTAGGTATCATAATTATCTATTGCCCTTGCAAATTTCATATTATAATGTAAAGCCCTCGCCAGAAAAAAAAGTGACATATGGTGAACTTCTTCCTTTAAATCAACTGCTTTTTGAGCATAAGCTAAAGACTCACTTTTTGGATCGGAGCGCAAATAACAAATGGATAATAATAGGTTTAATTCTGCATTTTCTGAATTGTATGCAATCGCATCTTTATAATAAGGAATTGCATCTCTGTAACTTAGCTGTCTGTGTTGATAAAAAAGAAAATTCCCTTTTTTTACATTTTTCCATGCTTCCTGAAATCCTTCTTCTGTTACTTTAAACTCTTTTTTCTTAACAGAAATTCTTTCCTGAGCAGTTGAACTTAACGAAAAGAAAAGAATCATTATAATAATAAACTTAAATGCGTTCATAGGTTCTATTTTTTATTTTTTCAAATGTATTTTTTTTCAA
>JAOZNO010000491.1:2431-4013 GCA_029933755.1 Bacteroidales bacterium
CCTTCTAAAAATATCTTTGGGTTTTTAACACCCAATTTAACAGCAGTTTTCCAATCGTTGCAAGCACCCTCAAAATCTCTAAGCATTTCTTTTGCATTTCCCCTATTTGCAAATGCTTCGGCAAAATTACCATTTATTTCAACTGCTTTATTAAAACTTTGCAATGCTTCCTTATATTTCTTTTGTTTCATATATACAGTACCCAAATTATTATGTGCAAAAGCATATTTTGGGTTAAGACTAATTGTTTTCTTAAAATCTTCAGCAGCCTCATCATATTTTTTCATTTCAAACTTTGCAGATCCCCGATTGTTATAAGCGATGTAATAATCTTCTTTTAATTTTATTGCGGCACTATAATCAACTACAGCACCTTCAAAATCTTTCATTTTTCTTTTTGCACTGCCCATATTTACATAAGCTACCAATAGTTTAGGATTATTTAAAATAGCCATTTTATAATCAGAAACAGCACCATCATAATTTTCAAGCTGCCTTTTTGCAGATCCCCGGTCATTATATGCATAAGCATCCTTAGGTGCCAATTTAAGACAAGCAGTATAATCTGAAAGAGCACCATTATAGTTAGCATTCATAAATTTTGCGACTCCCCTATAGTAGTATGTCTTGGCATCTTTTTTTCCCAATACTTCAGCCTGACTAAAATCCCGAACAGCAGTTTTACTATCCTGACTATAAATTTTAGCATAGCCTCTTCCAAAATATGCCTTTGCATAATCCGGTTTCAGTTTTATTGTTTCATTAAAATCAATTATTGCTGCTTTATAATCCTTCATTTTACTTTTGGTATTACCCCTATTATAATAAGCCTGGTAAAAGCTTTTTTTATGACTTATTGCCGCGGTAAATTCCACTATAGCTTTTTTATAATCATTTTTACGAAAACTTTCAATACCCTTGTTATAAGCAAGTTCTGACTCCTGATTATCATCAACCACAAGGGTTGCCGGATTATCTCCCTGCGAATAGACATCGCAAACAATTAATAATGAAAGGAATATGAGTAAAGTTAATTTTTTCATATATTATTTTTTTAACTGTTTTTATTTTTTCTCAGTAACCTACAAGAAGACTAACCTGATTAATTATGCTACGCATGAGCTAAAGGTTCATAAATTTATTAGTAATCTGTCTAACTTCATATCAACCAGTGATTTTAGCATATATAGCAAAAATATTAGAAAATGATAAATTTACCAAAGGTGCATTTTTTCTTATGTATTAATAATTATTCTTAACATGCATTTGTTTCATACAATATATGTACAAGCGATTAATTCTTTCTGAATATGACAACGAATTTATATAATATTTGGTATCAACTACCTACACTTTTACAACATAAATAAATTACAGAATAACTTGTAGGGGTTTTTCCCAAAGTAAGTGTAATATATTAAAATCAAAAATAATAATTGTTATCAAACAATACAATAAACTAAGCTGCTTTATTCATAAAAAATAACAAAAACGCTGTATTGTATTGATTATGTACATGTAATGAATAAATGTTGAAAAAACTAAATTTTTGTCATTTTTACAAGTGCATTTATTTTGCAGG
>JAOZNO010000492.1 GCA_029933755.1 Bacteroidales bacterium
AAACTAAACATTGCAATTACCAGTTACTAATTACCAATAATCCAGTTACACAACACATTATAAACTTTATTATTTACTTATTAACAAAGTGTGAAAATTTAAGTGGAATTTCCTAATTTTGTAAGGTCTTAATGTTCCCTACAGGTAGGTCTATTATTCATTATATCAAACACTTAGTCAAGAATGAGCAATTTTACGCATTTACATGTCCATACCCAATATTCTATTTTAGATGGTGCTTCGAGCATACCCGGCCTAATTGAAAAAGCGAAAAAACACGGAATGACAGCACTGGCTATTACAGAACATGGAAACATGTTTGGTGTAAAGCTTTTTCATGATAAGGCAACCAAGGCAGGTATTAAGCCAATTATTGGTTGCGAAGCCTATGTTGCCAAAAGAACCCGTTTTGATAGAGATAAAGTGCTTGATAAAGAGCGTCATCATCAAATTATACTTGCAAAAAACAAAATAGGCTATCACAATCTGGTTAAGCTTATTTCAAAAGCATGGATGGAGGGGACTTATTACAAGCCCCGTATTGACCAGGATTTATTGTTTGAATATCATGAGGGTTTAATTGTTTCATCGGCTTGTCTTGCTGGAAAAATCCCAAGGTTGATTCGTGAAGGGAAAATAGATGAGGCAGTTAAAACCATAAATGAGTTTAAATCTGTATTTGGAGATGATTTTTATCTTGAATTAATGAGGCATAAAACCGGGAATCCGGAAATTGATAAAGATACTTTTGCAAAGCAAACTTTAGTAAACACTGAGTTAATCCGTTTAGGAAAGGAACTTGGCGTTAAATGTATTGCAACCAATGATGTCCATTTTGTAAATAAAGAAGATGCTGAAGCACATGATATGCTCATTTGCCTTAATACAGGTAAAGATTTAGATGATCCCACAAGGATGAAATACTCCGGACAAGAATTTTTGAAAACGCCAACGGAAATGGCAGAACTGTTTTCTGATGTACCCGAAGCATTAGCAAATACAATGGAGATTGCTGATAAGATTGAGGAGTATGAATTGAATACGGCACCCATCATGCCCGACTTTCCTTTACCTGATGGATTTGATAGCGAAAATGATTATTTGCACCATTTAACTTACGAAGGTGCAAAAGAACGATATAGCGAACTTACTGATGAAATAAAAGAAAGGATTGATTTTGAGCTCAATACGATAAAAAAAATGGGGTTCCCGGGTTATTTTCTTATTACTTGGGATTTTCTAAAAGCAGCACGTGAAATGGGTGTGGTTGTGGGTCCAGGGCGTGGTTCTGCAGCAGGTTCAGTAGCTGCTTATTGCTTACAAATAACCAATATTGACCCGCTTAAATACAATTTACTGTTTGAGCGTTTTCTTAATCCTGATCGTATATCAATGCCCGATATTGATATTGATTTTGATGAAGATGGGCGGCAACGTATTTTAGACTGGGTTGTTGAAAAATATGGCAAAAAGCGTGTAGCTGCAATTATTACCTTTGGTACTATGGCTGCAAAAATGGCTATTAGAGATGTTGCGCGTGTACAAAAACTACCATTGCACGATGCCGATCGTATTGCAAAACTTGTACCTGACCGACCAGGAACAACATTAGCCAAAGCTTATGCTGAAGTACCCGAATTAAGGCATGAACGAGATAAAGGTTCTGATTTAGTAAGAAATACGCTAAAATTTGCCGAAACACTTGAAGGCTCAGTCCGCCACACAGGAGTGCATGCCTGCGGAATTATTATTGGTAAAGATGATTTAGAAAATTACCTTCCGATAAGTACTGCCAAAGACTCAAACCTGTTTGTTACCCAATATGATGGCAAGCATGTAGAGTCGGTTGGAATGTTAAAAATGGACTTCCTTGGTTTAAAAACACTTTCCATAATTAAGGATGCGGTTGATAATGTAAAACTTTCAAAAGGCATTGATATAGATATAGATAATATTCCTTTAGACGATACAAAAACCTTTGAGCTTTTTTCGCATGGTGAAACCACTGCCATATTCCAGTTTGAGAGCGATGGAATGAAAAAGCACTTAAAAGGCTTAAAGCCAAACCGTTTTGGTGACTTAATTGCAATGAATGCCTTGTACCGTCCGGGTCCAATGGAGTATATTCCTGCCTTTATAAAACGTAAACATGGCCACGAAAAAATTGTTTATGATTTGCCTGAAATGGAAGAGCATTTGAAAGAAACTTATGGTATAACCGTATATCAGGAGCAAGTAATGTTACTTTCACAAACATTGGCAAACTTTACAAAAGGGCAAGCTGACTCACTGCGAAAGGCTATGGGTAAGAAAATTAAAGCCATGATGGATGAACTGAAAGGTTTATTCGTTAAGGGTGCACAGGAAAATGGTCATGACCTGAAAGTTATTGAAAAAATATGGAAAGACTGGGAAGCTTTTGCTCAATATGCTTTTAACAAATCACACTCTACTTGTTACGCATACTTATCTTACCAAACAGCATATTTAAAAGCACATCACCCTGCTGAGTTTATGGCAGCTGTTTTAAGCCGTAATCTTTCAAATATTGATAAGGTTAGTATTTTTATGGATGAGTGTAAACGCATGGGCTTTGATGTTTTAGGCCCTGATGTAAACGAAAGTTTTGCTAGGTTTACAGTAAATAAACAAGGAGCGCTGCGTTTTGGCATGGCAGCCATTAAAGGAGTTGGCGAAGCGGCAGTAGATCAGATTATTGAAGTTAGGAAAGAAGGCGATTTTAAAGACATTTTTGATTTTGTTGAACGTGTAAATTTACGAACAGTAAATAAAAGAAACATTGAAGGACTTGCGGTATCCGGTGGTTTTGATAATCTGGGCGACATCAGGAGGAGTCAGTATTTTGCGTCGGCAAATGGTGGTGCTCTTTTTATTGAAGAACTGATAAAATATGGTAACCGGGTACAAAATGATGTAGCTACACCGCAAGCATCCCTTTTTGGAGGCGATACTGCCATTGAAAAGAAAAAGCCTGACATTCCTATTGCTGATGAATGGGATAAAATTGACCGTTTAAATCGTGAAAAAGAATTGATTGGTGTATATTTGTCTGCGCATCCACTTGATGATTATAAACTAGAAATTGATAACTGGTGTAATTCCACTCTTTCGCAATTTAGTGATTTAACTGCACTGAAAGGCCGGGATTTGAAAGTTGCAGGAATTGTAACAAAAGTAGAACATCGAACCACAAAAAACGGAAAACCTTTTGGCAGTATTATGCTGGAAGATTATTCTGATTCATACAGGTTGGTAATGTTCGGAAAACAATATCTTGACTTTAAAAAATACTTCACAGAAGGTTATTATATTGGCATGAGAGGTAAGGTGCAGCACCGTTTTAACAAAGAAGAAAATGAACTCGAATTTAGTATATCTCAAATAGAAATGCTTTCAGATATTAAAGAAAAAGCCTTTAACAGTTTGGCTATAAAAATACCTGTTGAAAATTTAACAGATGACCTTATTGGTGAAGTGCAATCATTAGCCGAAGAGCATAAAGGGAATGTTATGCTTAAATTCTTAATTTATGAACCATCAACAAAAGTTTGGGTACAGATGTTTTCGCGTACGCACCGTATTCAAATTACTAATGAGCTAATACAGCATTTGGAAAATAAAACTGAATTAGATTTTAAGATTATGTAGTAGCATAGCTCTCTGAACTGTGCGTATTTTTAACAGCTCAGAGAACTGTTTTACAAAGCTGCATTTTTTTGAACATTTTTTACAGTTTCGTAGAAATTTTTCATTAATTGTGTTAAAAGTTTATCCACATCAACTTTTTCTTTTTTTATCCATGCTTTTATTTCTGTATCCAAAGGTAAGGATGCAGCTACATTCCATGATATTTTTCCTGTTTTGAGGTCTTCATCTGTAATATCAGGGTCATCACTATAATCTATATTGTCATCATCATAAAAAATCAACTCTTCCGGAACTCTTATTCCGTTTTTATTCAATAGAGCAACATCCTTAAATTCA
>JAOZNO010000493.1 GCA_029933755.1 Bacteroidales bacterium
AGAAGAATATAATAGGAATAATACTTTTAGTATTCGTTTACAGTTTTAATATAAATGCACAAAACGGCCCTGGTGGGGTGGGGAATTCTGATGGAAGTAGCGGGCAGCCAAGAAATGTACTTTGGTTAGATGCCGGTTCATTGGGTTTTGCCGATGGTGTTGATTTAACAACCTGGGACGACCTTTCGGGTAATAATAATGATTTGTCGCAAACTACTGCTGGTTATACACCGATATTTCAAGATGATGGAGGTAATATAAATGGGCATCCCCGGGCTGAATTTTCAAAAGCTGACAACAGGATATTGATAAATCCTTTTAATGATATGCCGACTTCAGGAATAACTACTATTATTGTATTTAGAGAAACCGGTGCAGACGGTTTTAAGGGGCTTGTTTCTTATGCTGTAACTGGAGATGCTAATGAATATCTTTTAGCAAGACCTAATGATATGCTTACTTATATAGATGACGATGACGATGATTCAAATGTTGATTTCAGTGGAGGAACCTGGCAAATAATGTCGCATAAATGGCAAAGTAGTGGTGGAGATTTGATAATTAATCAGAACGGAGATCAAGAGTATTCTACATCATTTAATAGTGGAACTTCTTTAGAAACGGGTGGTTGTTTTGTTATTGGACATGATCAAGATGGTGTTAATTCAGGATATGACGCAGGACAAGATTTTGTTGGAGATATTGCTGAAGTAATTGTTTTTAATTCTTCTTTAAATGTTGCACAAACTCGAATAATCGAGAATTATTTAGCTGAAAAATACGGGCTTTCTTTAACAACGGCCGAAAACGACAAATATACAGGAAATGATGCAGCTTACGTTCACGATATTGCGGGTATAGGACAAGAGTCTGATGGTGATCATACACAAACGGTATCAGGTGGGCTTTATTTGTATGAGAGAAATACAACACTTTCTGATGGTGAATATGTGATGCTGGGGCATGATAATACCATAAATGATATTGCTTCTATTAGAACTGATGCTGAGATTACAGCAAGTGGGGCACAGGCTGCCTGGGCAAGAGATTGGTATATTGAAAAAGACGGAGATGTACAAACAAGACTGATTTTCGATTTTAAAGAAGCACTTTCCGATGGACTATATCCGGCAAATGTCTCAAATTATGTTTTATTATACCGAAGTGGAATAACAGGTAACTATTCAACAGTAACTGTTGTTGCTACCGAATTAGGAGATGGCGACCAGGTATCATTTAGTGTTGATAATGGAAATTTACTTGACGGATATTATACAATCGGAACCAATGACCAAACGAATAGTCCTGTTGGTGGAGCACCCGGAAGAACCTGGTATGTGCTTGCAAGTGGTGACTGGGATACCTGGGATTATTGGACACTTGATCCATCCGGTGCATTACCTAATAACCCAAATCATGAAACTCCTACAGATATTGATGAAGTTGTTATTCATACAGGTAAAACTATTACTATGGTTGATGATGACATAGAGGTAGTTTCAGTAACTGTTAATGGGATTCTACAACTAGGAATTACTTCTGGACATGACTTTAATGAAATTAATGGAAGTGGCCGAATAAGGCTTGCGAGCGACAACTTTCCACTTGGCGATGCATCACATTTTACAACAGCAGGAGAAGGCGAAGGTACGGTGGTTTGGCAGGGAGCGAGCACTCCTTACGATTTAGCAACGACGCATACTTTTTATAATATGGAGTTGGATTTAGCAAATTCTACCAATACAATAACCCTGACTTCCAATTACACTCTTAATGGCGATCTGGTAATTGAAACAGGTGAGTTGCAAATTAATGATGCAGGTACAGATGTGTTAAGTCTTGATGTTAAAGGTAATGTTACTATTGCTAGTACAGGAGAAATAAGTGTTGGAGCAGGCGATACATATACCGCCCACTCTCAATATCATCAGTTTAAAATTGGTGGTGATTTTACTAATGCAGGAACAGCAAGCTTTACCAATAGAGTAGCCGCAGATTATACAGATGATGATGACGGAGGTGCTGTAGAAGTAATATTTAATAATTCAAGTTTAAACCAAACTGTGCAATGTAATGGACTGACTGTTTTTAACAGGCTTACTTGTGATAAAGGAACAGATGCAACATATATTTTGGATATTTCGGCAACCAGTACGGATAATTTTAAAATTTATGGACGTAGTAATGAATCTGCTTCAGGAAGTTCAGGTTCAATCGTTCCGAATAAAGCAGTTCAATTGTTAGCAGGAACACTTAAGTTGGGAAGTAATATTGTTGTTGCTCAACTGACTATAGCTTCTGACTATAGTATTGACAGTGATGCTAAATTATGGATTGCTGATAATGCAGATGTTAATTCGTCAGGTTTATATTGGATTTATGTTTATGGAGAGTTAAGAATCTCAGATAATGCAATATTTACTGAAACCATGAGTGAAGGAATAATTATTCGTGAACAAGGAACTATTAGAATAGAAGGAGGGACTGTAAATATTGAAGCTTTAACCACTTCTCTAACAGGAGTGCCTGGCTCACAGGTAGGTAGTTATATTCAAACAGGCGGCGAAGTTAATGTTAATGGTGCACGTACTGGGAATGATGAATTTGCTTCATTCCACCTCCCGTTTCAATCGAATGTATTTCAAATGTCTGCTGGAACACTGAATATAAAAGGTAACGGAGATGATGGTGGTGGTGAAGGAGCTGATTTTGCTTTAATAATTAACTCAAAACAGGGTAATTTTAATGTAACAGGTGGTACGGTTACAATTGACAGAACAATTGATGAGAATTATCAATTAATAAGTAGAGCACCTTTGTACAACCTTATTTTAAAAAGTACAAATACCAATGCCGGAAATTTCATCTTGTCTGAATATGACGGACCCGACAGCCAGATAGAGGATGTTGAACTTCAAACCTTAACTATACTAAATGATTTTACGATTGAAGGAGCTAATAGCCCCACCTTTACAACAAATAATGCTGATGTTCATATTGGAGGTAATTTCAGATTAGAATCAGGTGCAACATATACTCACGGAACAAATACTACAAAGTTTATTGGAAGTTCTACTTCATATATTTATGCTGATGATAATTCTACAGACGCACCTTTAACTTTTAATAATCTGGAAATTGAAAAAGACCCACTATATAATCCTCTTAATTTTAGAACTGTGCAGCTTGGGGTTACGAGTGGCTCAAGTAGAACAATCATTTCTACTGATGCAAACAATGTAGCAATTGAAATACAAGGAGATTTAACTATTACCAGAGGTGAATTTAACACTTATAGATACACCGCTCGTTCTCTTGGTAATATTGAAATTCTAGATGGTCAGATAACAGCAAGTGGAACTAACCCAGGTAGGATTTTATTAAACGGTACAGGAATACAAACATTAAAAGGAGCAACCGGTAAAGACCAAAGTTTTGGTCATCTTGAATTAGAAAATACAAATACAGCTAAATTATTAAGTGATATAGAAACTACTGATGTTACGCTCACTTCAGGTAATTTTAATATTGATATATACAAACTTCATATAACAGGGGATATTATTGGGAGTGGTTTTGACGAAGATAAAATGTTTATGAGTGCAGGTAATCGTTCAGATGGTGGCTTAGAGTTGGATATAACCTTAACCGGCACTTATGCTAATGGTGGAGAAATGGTTAAAGAATTTCCAGTTGGAGTTTCCGGGCATTACACCCCTGGTGAGCTTTGGTTAGATGATATTACATTTGCAACTGATCAAACAGGAAGCATTGCTATCACACCAGTCGATGACTATCATCCGGCTGTTAGTAATACCTCTAATGCATTAGCATATTATTGGTATTCAGACGTTACCGGATTCGGCACAGTTTCAAATGAGAATGTTTATTATGAATTTTCTTATTCTTCAAATGTTGATAATACACTGCATGAACATGTAATGGTTGATAATGTTTGGTACGATTGTGATGGTAGAATTAATAATTCTCCTTTATTAAGAT
>JAOZNO010000494.1 GCA_029933755.1 Bacteroidales bacterium
TCAGAACTTTGCGATTTTGCGGCTTTGCGAGAAACTAAAATTTAACGAAGTATTAGTATAATATAAATTATCTTAAATATATATAATAAATTCAATTATTCACTTAAAATTAACAAAATGAAAAAATTAGTAAATTTATTTTTTGGATTAACATTAATAGTTCTAATATCAAACTGTGGGTCAGGTAGCAGTGTTGACAATAGTTTACCTCCGGCAGAAAGATTACAAGGGGAGTGGGAAATTGTAAAAGCGGAAGGAAGCTCTTCTGGAATGAACGAAGGTACAATTTATAGCTTTGAAAAAGATGTGATGATTACAGGTAAAGGTGGTTCAGAAACAAAAGGTAACTTCAAAGCAACCGATTCAACAATTATTTGGGAAATTGGTAATATGGAAATGAATTACGGTTTCCATTTTGATGGGAATAATTTGATAATAGAACCATTAAATAGTGGCCAGGTATTAACACTGGAAAAGAAGTAGGCAGTTTTTAGTCTCCAGTCAGCAGTATTCAGAAAAATGCTGCTGAAATACTGTGGACTGTGGAAAAACTTAACAATTTAGGTATTTCTGCAAACTTAGTGGGTAACTTATTAGAATGTATGTTGGTTATACGTTTATTCGTTTATGCTCATATACGCTAACACTGCTTAATTAAGCTAGTTATAACCAGATAAACAAATCAACGAATAACCATGGTGGCTTTATACTAAAAATCACCTTTATTAGTTAAGCACCCAAAAAAATGGTAGTAGAACAAGATTAATAATAGTACAATTAAAAATTAAAAAAACAGAACTCATGAAAAAACACATTTTAACATTACTATTTATTAGCAGCGTATTTTTTGCTTATGCCCAGCCTTCAAAGACTACTATGCTGGCAAAAGTCAAAAGTAAGCATAGTAAAAACCTTATTTCTGCTAAACTTTTAGGAAACGGAATTAGTGAAAGATTGTATGAAGATGGCAAATGGGTAAATTATTACAGACACAGCTATACAACAACTTCAAAAACACAATATCAGGGCGTATCACAAGTGTATTCCGGTAGTCTTCAATACAGAAAAAGTGGGAGTGGATATGTATACGACCAACTACTTGTTGGTGACTGGTATTATAAGGGAATTCCTAACCCTGATAAAAATGAAGTAATTAAAATGATGAAAGCTGATTTGGTAAATTTTGTAAGGCTTACCAATTACAATCAAATAGTTGGTGATGTAACAAATATTAGTTTTCCTGCTGATCCTGAGTGGCGTTGGAATAAACCTACTATGGTAAATTTTAAAATGATTGCAACATACTCAATACCTATTTCATATACCGAACTTGAAAAAGGAATACATACATTTAATGTAAGTTTAGTTGCCGATGAATTTAAAGGCCCCTGGGTTCGCTTTCTTTCAACAGAAGATAGTCATTCAAAAAAGCGAATTTCTGTAAGTAAGCATACTTCTGATGAAATTAGAGCAATGAAAACCTTAGGTGAAATTAATGCAGAAAATCAGGCCAACGCCATACGATCAAGTTTACCTGAAGTTAGCGACATACCTGTTTTTGAATCTGATAAGCAATTATTTTATTTTTTGCATGATATAATAATGACCAAATCAGCTAATGAAATCAAAGCTTATTTATATAAACTAATGAATAAAGACAGATGCTATGCAGAAAACAGTACTATTTTATTAAACAATCATACACAAAAATGGTTTGATTATTTGTTCGAGCATCTTGAAGCTTACAAAATTGCACATTGCGAATATCCAAGCATAAAACACGAACAAGCTGGTCAAATTGAGCTTTACGATAAAGAAAACCGTAGAATCTTAAGATATGTTGGCTCAAAAACTGATAATAGCTGGACGATTAACGAAATTAGCTTTTATGGTGCTAAAACAAGTGAGTATGACCGATTAAAGAGTAATAATACAAATTGTGGCCAAAAACCGGATTTAACGGTACGCAAAGTTATTGCATATAAGGTAGGTGATAAAATAAATGCTAAATTCTCAAACGGTACATTTGCTGCATATATTGATAAAAAAGATCCCAATTTTAGTAATCGTTATTTTATAAAATTGGCTAATGATAATAGTGGTAAAGGATACTGGATGACCGAGGAAAATTTTACAGCCCGTACAGGTGATGATGCAACTACCACCCAGGAAACAAATAATAATCAAAAAACCAACACAAACACGAATAAGACGAAAGAAAGCTTTAAAGTAGGCGATAAAGTACAAATGCAAACACGCTCAAAAGGATGGCTAGACGGTGAAATAATCAAATATGCAAGTCATAAATACCTGATTAAATTTACCAAAAACTATAAAGATATGTGGGTTTCACCAACACAATTACGTTTAAAGCAATAATTAGTAATTAACCAACTTGAGAGGCTGGTAAGATAGAATTTCCAATGTGAGTTCTATAAATTGAAAAAGGGAATGTTCTGATAGAATATTCTCTTTTTTATTAAGAAACAGTTCCTAAGTTGCTTTGGAATAACGAGTTATTAGGTTTAATTCTAGAACAGTCACTCTATCACTCAACAACTGCCTAACTTTAAGCTTCTTGAATATTAACAATATTATTTATTTGGTAATGATAAAATCATCAAATAAACAGATAAACAAATAATCAATAATCAATATTCAATATTCAATTTTTACGCCCGTTTCAACTTAAAACTAATTACGAATCCAATACTAAGAACGATAACAATACCTACTCCAACAATATCAAATCCTAACCAACTAATTAATGCACCACCAGGAATAGAAAAAAACATCCCCAACGATGTAATATTATTTTGTACCGCAATATAAACCGGCCTTTTTTCTTCGGGCGCAATAATTAAAATAAGATTACTAAAAGCCAAACGAAAGCCATCCATTCCGGCACCAATTATAAAAAAAGCAATGTAGTAGTAAACAATCGACTTAGCCATAACAGCAAGTAAAATAGCCAAAATCATAATAAAGAAGGAGAGGAGCACTATGATTCGGTTCTTACCAATAGATGATAATTTTCCCCAGGCAATATTACTAAACATGGCTCCAGCCATTTGAAGTGAAATAATAAAACCAACATCTTTACCCGTAATTCCAATACGGTCTTTTGCATTAAGAATAATAAATGGTACAACAAACCAAAAACTATAGGCAATTAATCGCGAAATAATCTGAATGCGCAAGTCTCTGTCTGTTTTTAAAAGTGCAGTTGAATTTTTAATAAACTTACCGAATTTTTTTTCTTTTTGTGCAACATTTACCTTCGGAATTTCATTAAAAAATAACATAAAGGTAAAACTTAAAGCCATAATTAAACTACTGACCATAAACAGGTAAGCAAAACTATCAGGCTTAGCAAAATTAGTTAAAAAATATGCAGAAACCCCACCACTTAATATTCCGGCAAAACCCGATGCAAATTGCCTACTCGCCAAAACTTTTCCCCTATATTCTTTCGTAAATGATTTGCCAAGCAATTCCTGAAAATAAACAGCACCAAAACCTGCCGAAAATGAGAATATAAACATTCCTAAACCGAATAAAATCAATACCATATCAGGCTGTGAACTGAAGAAATAAATTATTACACCCAAAGAAAACCACGACAAAACCCGAGCAACAAAAACTTTTTTCAAAAATGGCAATACTGTAGGATTGGACTGTGCATGAAATGCTGCATACAACTGCATTAATATAGCACCACCACGTAGTAAAGATGAAAATAAGCCTACTAAAACATTGCTTCCACTAAAATAATGTACGATTAAAGGGAGTATAGTTGACGGCTCAGCGATAGCCATAGCACCCGTAAAAAAGAAGCCCTGCAGGATAAACTTATAGCTATTTGATTTTAAATTTACATTTTGTTTCATTCGAAATATGAACTAAGTAGTGTTACTAATTAATGATTGTTATTCAAACTTTTGTTGTGAAATAATTAAGTCACTTATTAAAATCCAATAATATGAATTTATAATTTAGAGT
>JAOZNO010000495.1 GCA_029933755.1 Bacteroidales bacterium
ATAGGAATAGCAGCATTAAACCTCATCCTTGATTTTGATATGATTGAACGACTCTCAGAACAAGGTGCACCTAAAGTTATGGAGTGGTTTGGTGCATTTGGCCTTACAGTTACATTAGTATGGTTATATCTTGAAATTTTAAGACTATTGGCTTTGCTTTCAGGTAGAGATTAATTTTTGTAATTAGATATTGGTAACTTGCAATTAGTTCCAATACGCTACCTTTTAACATATTAGTTACTAATTATCTAATTATCAATTACTCAGTTATGGAATCATTAGAAAGTTATTTTGAAAAATTTAGAAAAAATATCGTTGGTATTGATACAAGTTTTGAATCGCCTTACGGTATTCAAAAAATAGTTTATGCTGACTGGATTGCTAGTGGCAGACTTTATGGCCCGATTGAAGATAAAATTAAGAATGTTTTTGGTCCTCTTGTTGGTAATACCCATTCTGAAGCAAGTGAAACAGGTGTGGCAATGACCCATGCATATCACAAAGCACAGCAAATAATAAAAAAACATGTAAATGCGAACGAAGATGATGTACTTTTATCGCTTGGGCAAGGTATGACATCTGCTGTTAACAAATTCATGAGAATTTTAGGCTTAAAAATACCTGAACAGATTAAGGAATACCTTAAAGACCCGGAAGCAATAAAAGAAATCTCAGAAGAATGTTGTCCGGTAGTGTTTGTTACTCATATGGAACATCATTCTAATCATACCGCATGGTTAGAAACTATTGCAGAAGTGGTTGTAATTGAGCCTGATGAAAATTTAATGGTTGATCCAAAAAATTTAGAAAAAGCACTTGAAAAATATAAAGACCGAAAGTTTTTATACGGTGCCTTTTCTGCTGCCTCTAATGTTACAGGTATTGAACCTCCTTACTATGAATTAGCGAAGTTAATGCATCGCTATGGTGGATATGCTTTTATTGATTTTGCCGCATCAGCTCCTTATGTTGAAATAAACATGCATCCGAAAGACTCTGAAGCTTATCTTGATGCTATTTTCCTTTCACCACATAAATATTTAGGAGGACCGGGAAGTGCTGGCATTTTGGTGTTTAACAAAAAATTATATAAAAATGATGTACCCGACCAACCAGGTGGTGGTACAGTTGAATGGACAGATCGCTGGGGACAAAAACGTTACATTGATGATATTGAAACCCGTGAAGATGGTGGCACACCGGGTTTTTTGCAAACAATCAGAGCAGCCTTAGCCATGCAGTTAAAAGACCAAATAGGTACAGATAACATTAAAAAGCGTGAAGAGCAGCTATTAAAAATGGCATTTACTGGAATAGAAAAAATTCCGGGACTACATATATTAAGTGGCCAGCATAAAGAAAGATTAGGCGTAATTTCATTTTATCACGAAGAAGTTCATCATAATTTAATGGTAAAATTACTTAATGACCGTTTTGGTATTCAGGTACGTGGAGGTTGTTCATGTGCAGGAACATACGGCCATTATCTTTTAGATGTTACCAGGGAAATGTCTGAAAAAATAACTGCTCAATTAAATTCAGGTGATGCTAGCCACAAACCTGGTTGGGTTCGTTTATCTATTCATCCAACAACAACTGATGCAGAACTAAAGTACTTAATTGATTCGATAAAAGAAGTTACAGAGAATTACGAAGACTGGACCAAAGCCTACTATCTGGACAAGAAAGTAAATGAATGGTTTCATAAAGAATACCACCGTAAAACTCCTGATGATTATACAGAATGGTTTGAATTTTCATAACAGCTGAAAATTAATTTGATAGCACAAAAAAGAACAGTAAGCATATGCTTTACTGTTCTTTTTTTTTCTTTATATGAAATTATTTTACTATTCAATCATTTCCACGCCTTCCATATGTCCTCCACGAATTATTTGACCAAATCGGTAGCTTACAAAAATATTAAATAAAAATTGGGAATTTTGTGAAGCCATTATTTCAAGTTCATTTAAAAAAGCACTAGCCACCGCTCCTACCTCCAAAGCCTTTATTTTGTTATCTTTTTTACTAAACTCAAAACTAAAAGTTGCTTTTAAAAATACACCGGGATCAATCTTTATCTCATCCATACCTTTATAAAAAGGTGCACGTCCATAAACACTTTGTGATTTACTTGCATCAAACTTTTCAACATGCAATCCATCTGAGTATGCAACTTCATAGTAAATTGGTTTCAACAATACAATAGTTGGTCCACCACTATAAACAAATAATACTTCTACTCCACTTTTATCAATTTTCCTGAAAAGTCGTTTCTGAAATCCAAAAGACCCTCGAAACTCAACCGGTACATTTAATTTTCCATAAACAAACCTGGTAGCTGCATACGGATCAACGGTAAGCTTTATTTCTTTTGGGTGTCTTATATAATTAATATCTGCCTCCCAAATAAATTTACGTGAAGCATTAATTCTACGCCCCTTACGATAGTTTCCACCCCATCCATTAGAAAATATAAAAAATCCCCAGGTTTTTTCATTTCTGAAAAAAATTTTCTTTTCATCATCGATTTCACCCTGCGAAAACGATTGAAAAGAAAAAAACAGAATAAATAAGTATAGTATTATATTTTTTTTCACCATCAAAGATGATTTTTTTATCATTCTAAATTTTCAGAATAATATTTTAAGAAAGTTTGTTCTATTCTTAATTAGTGTTACTAAGAAAACTACTTTTTATTCAAGTGTCTTTTTGAAATCGTCAAGAACAAGGCTCGTGAAGTTTTGAAAATCAAGGAGTTTGCTTTTGTAAATGCGTTGTGCAGAGCTTGTCGAAGCAACTGTTTTCAAAACAAGCATAACAAAGTTATTGGCGTTTTCTAAGAGACACTAATTAGCTAGAGGGATTTGTTACCGGTTGCTCCATTGAATAAGCCGGACATGGTGTAGCATGACGATACCCCTTACATGAACTTAAAACTACAATCATACCAACCACGAATACCACTAATAATATCTTCTTTTTCATAAGTTTTTATTTTAATTACTATTAGTTACCATATGTACCACCCCAAAATACGGACTTATTTCATATGTTCACTTTAATATTTGTTTATCTAACAATATTAAGACCAATTTTATTGCATAATAAATGTTTTTTTAATGTTAAATTATCTTTAATAATGCAATCTGATTTACTATCATTGTGTAAAATTAAAAATATTTAAACATGATACAAACAATTCTTAATCATCGATCCATCCGAAAATATAGTGAAAAAGAAATAGAAAAACAAATTTTAGATGAAATACTTGTAGCAGGAACCAAAGCATCAACAACAGGCAACATGCAGGTTTACAGCATAGTAGTGACAAAAAACAAGGTGATTAAAGATCAATTATGGGAGGCACATTTTAAACAGGATATGGTAAAACAAGCTCCTGTAATCTTAACTTTTTGTGCAGACTTTAACCGGTTTAATAAATGGTGCGAATTGAGAGATACCACACCGGGCTATGATAATTTTCTTTCATTTTATACTGCTTCGATTGATGCCTTACTTGCAGCACAGAATGTTGCAGTTGCAGCAGAAAGTCATGGCTTAGGAATCTGTTATTTAGGTACTACAACATATATGGCTGATAAAATTATTAGCATATTAGATATTCCGAAGAATGTAGTGCCTGTTACCACTTTGGTAATAGGTTACCCGGATGAAACCCCTGATTTAACAGATCGTCTTCCTACTGATGGAATTGTTCATTTTGAAAAATATCATGATTATGATGCACAAAAAATAAATGAAATATATAAAGATAAAGAAGAGCTTCCCTCAACTAAAGAATTAATTGAAATAAACAAAACTGATAATCTGGCACAAATATTTACAGAAAAACGCTATACAAAAAAAGACAATATTCATTTTTCAAAAAGTTTTTTAGACATTATTACCAAACAGGGCTTTATGAATAATAAATAGACGTGTTTGTCCATAAAGTCAGCTTTATTTGTTTTTATACTTGTTTTACTATTTTGGAACTA
>JAOZNO010000496.1 GCA_029933755.1 Bacteroidales bacterium
TAGTCATTAGTCATTAATTGAAGTGTACTGAATACTAATATCTTAGTCTCTAAATACAATTTGAGCACTTAAACATCTATAAAATATAGATAGTAAATGTTATTCACACATTTGTCGTCTAATATGCTCAGCAATAATTTGCAATCTTTTATCTGTGTTATCCTCCCTGCCATTTTTAAGTATATTACCGTTAATATCTGTATCAATCTGATTTATTGACTGGAAGCTTTGGTGTCTTGAAAAAACAAACTTAAGTTTTAATTTTAAACCCGTAAGATAGAATGAACTTGTCATTGCCCTCTTACCAAAAAAGAAAATATAATCTTCTATATTTTCCAACTCTTTTTTTAAACGCTCAATATTATCTTTTGATTTCACCTCACTTATCAATGGCTCAGTTCTATTTTTATTTTCGTTTGGCAATACTTCAGTATAACTATTTGTAATATTGTAACAATATCTATCCTCATACGTAAAGATATTTTTTTCCCCTTCTGATAAAAGATTTATAAGTGCCTCTAAATGGTCTCCTGTTTTACCACTAACAGGTTTTCCATCATTTTCTTCTACTTTACCTGGTGTACTAAAAACAAATGCAATTTTATTATTCACTCCTCTGTTATAGTGAGGACTTTGATCATTTTCTTCACAACTCACAAAGTATCATTTAGTTTAATATTCCATTCTTCAAATTCAAATCCCAAACTGTTAAATAAGTTAAGAGTTTGAGAATCTAATAAAGCAATAATTCTATCGTACGTTACCATAAATTGGTGTTGATTTTTGTATTTGACAACAAATACCGGGCTGACATGCTCACTTTTTAATTGTTCTAACCAGTTGGTAGAAATTATATTATAAATATTTTCGTTCAGTTTATAGTGATTACAGATATAAATATCACTTGTCATTTCAAGAAAAGGTTTTTGAGAAATTGATATTTTAAAAGGGTTTTCTCCTTCAAAATCAGTAATATCAAACAAAGACACATTAAGTTCAAATTCTCGTTCTGTTTGCCAATGAACAATAACTATTTCATCATCAATATGTTTTAAATAAGGAATAAAAACTTTCCAAACCTTATCTAAATCTAATTGACCAAAGAAAAGATTGTCTGATATGTAATACTTACTATTCATTTATTCATTTATTACTTTTTTAATTGTTTTTATTTTATGACAAATAATAATCCATATCTTTCGATTAACTCTATCTCAAAAATTTAATATTCTTGACTTAAAAATAATTAAATATCATATACCATTAAATTTCAACATATTATATTTACTAAAAGGTGCTTTTTTCATAGGAAACAAAATATTTTAGTGCTAAATTGACAGTTTTATTCTATTGAATTTAGTCGGTGTCATGCCATCAGTCAAATTGTCTTTTTTTTAAGATTGCTAATATAATGACCAATGACAGCGAAGCAAATGACTAATGACATGTGCAGCATTAATGACAGCGAAGCGAATGACTAATGACATGCGTAGCATAAATGACGGCAAAGCCAATATCAAAAGCTACTTTGAGGAAAACTAATCTGCTGCATACAATCCATAGCAAATGAATCTGTCATTCCAGCAATATAATCAGTTACAATCTGCTCAGGATCTTCTTCATACAAGTAAAAATTGTGCATTGCATTTAGATATTTCCCAAAAGCTTTTTCCATTTTTAAAGATTGCTTCTCATAGGCTTCATAATCCCGTTCATATTTGGTGTAAAGAATTAGTAAATAATCAAACAATGCATAAATAATTTTTCCGGCAACAAGTCTATTTCTCTCTTTTTTAGTATTAAGATAAATATTTTTGTAGTTAAAATCTTTTAGTTGTTTTAATTGCTCAAAACGCTCATCAGAGAAACCAATCTGATTACTATTTTCAGAGTAATTTATAATATCATTAACCAGACTATCAATAATTTGACTATTACTCTCTCCAAGTCCATTTCGAATATTATCAGGAATATCAGTTCGATTAATAAATTGAGCTGTAATAGCATCTTCAATATCTCTACCTAAATAAGCCACTTTATCTGAAAAACGAACAATACATCCTTCATATGAAGATGGTTTAATTTTCCTGTTTTTAACCAATTCCAAATCCTTTTCCTTATGATCAGGAACCAGATATTGTTCAAAACTTTCACCATTATGCGAAATAATTCCATCACGTACAGCATAAGTCAAATTTAAACCTTTACCATTATTCGCAAGGTGCTCAACAATTCTATAGCTATTAATTTCGTGAATAAAAGCATTCCCCCCTCCCCTTCTTTTATTTAAAAAATATTCACCTTCATGTCCAAATGGAGCATGACCCAAATCATGTCCAAGTCCAATTGCAAATGCCATTTCAACATCTAAATTCCAACCTGATTGATTTAGTCCTAAACATATTGATTTTGCTATAGTTGCTACATGCAAAACATGTTCAATACGAGTGCAGACATGATCGTTTTCAGGAGCAAAAAATACCTGGGTTTTATGCTTTAACCTTCTAAACGGCATGGAATGAATTATTGCTGTTTGATCTCTAAAATAATCACCACGGATTGGTGCATCTTTTTCTTCTGTTCGTTTTAAATATATTTTTTCCGGTAATGGATTTTGCATCTGTATTATTCTATTAGTAAACGATTACATCTTATTTTGAAGTTCTGTAGTTAATTAATAATTCTTTTAACCCCATTTTTAAGCATGGTAACATGAAAGTTCAATAGTAAACCCAATTTATAATTACCAAGTCTTAAATATGTAAGAACCTGAGCTGTATGAACATCTGTAAAAGCTTCTACTGTTTTTATTTCTATTACAACCTTTTCTTCAACTAACAAATCAATCCTATAACCATGATCTAACTTAACATCTTTATAAACTATTGGCATAGGTTTTTCTTTACGAACCTGTAATCCTGCCTGTTAAAGTTCGTACATTAAACATTCTTGATATGCTGATTCTAAAAGACCTGGACCTAGTTGTTTATGCACGTTAATTGCACAGCCTATTATCCTATTTGATATTTCATTTTCTGTCATAATTTTTGTTTCCTTCGTGTAGCTTTGTGTATTCTTTGAGATTCTTAGTGTAATAGCTATTACGCAAAGTTACACAAAGAAGTCACAAAAGACACAAAGATAGAATGTCATTTTAACAAGTCAGCCACCTAAAATAAGATTTAGCCAAATATCCAATCTGAACGTTATATATAATTATTTATTTGAGAATTCGTAGTAGTGAATAATTATTGAATATATAACACCCAGATTTTCAAGTATATTTTTATACTTTTGATAGATAAAACCTAAAACTATGAATAAAAAAAATATTTTAAGTACCATTATCATATCATTATTTGCCCTAATTCTTTTTGGTTTTGTTTATGCCAATACAAATAAAACAACCATAAAGATTGAACCAGTAAAAAAAACAATCTCAAATAATAAAAGCTCTAAAACACTATATTCAAATACGAACCCTCATAAATTAAACAGTAGTAATAAGATATTAAATTTTCCGGCACCAAAAGAAGGCTGCCTAACTTGCCATGATGGTATTGAACCTATTCGTCAACATGAATCAGAAATGATGCAGCAAATTTATGAAAAAGGAAAAGCCGTTGGTGACCCAAACGGTTGTGTGATTTGTCATAAAGGAAATGTAAATGAAATAAAAAATAAAGATAAGGCACATAAAGATTTTATCCGTTTTCCGGGATCAGTTTGGGTTTATGATCAAACTTGCGGACAATGCCACGAAGACCATACCTATAATTTACACCGAAACCTTATGCAAACAGAAGCAGGAAAGATTCAGGGCGCACTCTGGGGTTGGGGTGCTGAGCTTGAGGGTTCAAAAGTAATTTATGGTAATTATGATATAGATGATCCGGATGGGCCGGAACCACGCTTTGGAACAGAGATATACAAGGCATATATGCATAATCTGGCAAAAAAATACCCTGATAATTTTCCTGAAAAATTGATTCAATTACC
>JAOZNO010000497.1 GCA_029933755.1 Bacteroidales bacterium
ATAAAAAAATATGAAAATACAAATAGGAATTTTTAATGTATTAATTAAAGTAACCTTGGTATTGTCTATTTTATTTTTAGACACCAAGAAATTGGCAGTAAAGCTGTAAGCGATACTGTTGAATTGATAAAAATAATATAGAAGAATCACTTGAAATAGAAAGTTCTTCTTAAGTGAAGAACTAAATATTGTAATAAACTTAAAATTAATGTTATGAGCAAAAAAGCAAAAAAAGGAAAAATTGATTCATACCTGATATTTGAATTAGATAATGAGTTGTTTGCCATTCATGTAAATAAGATTTTGAGCATACTTGAAATGAAAAAAATCACCAAAGTACCGGAAACTCCTGATTACATGAAAGGTGTTATAAATCTGAGAGGAGAAGTACTGCCTATTATTGACAGTCATATAAAATTTAACCTGTCACCTATGAGTATCAGCATGAAAACCAGCATATTGGTTATGGAGCTAAAACGTGAAAACGCAAAAGCGATAAAATTAGGTTTAATGGTTGATAAAGTTGATGAAGTTTTACAAATTCAAAAGAAAAAAATTCTGGCACCGCCCAATATTGGTGCTGCTTATGAATCAAGCTACATTACCGGAATGTATAAAAAGGATGATAAAACATTCATTATGCTTATTGATATTGACAAAGTCCTTTCAATAAAAGAAATTGTTACCATGGGGGATTTAAATGTTCTAAAAGAGGAAATGGAAAAGAATGAGGAGGTGGAGGAAGATAAAAAAGAAGAAATTGAAGATGAAGTAAATCAAAAAGATATAAAACAAGAAACATTAAATGAGAAAGATGCTGTTAAGGATTAAATAACATGATTTGTCTTTGATTAGCAATCAATTTGATGCTTCGACATGCTTAATTCGCACAATATAAATAATATAAATAATTGGACTTATGAAAAATCTTAATATATCAACAAAGTTAATTATACTGGTAAGTTTGCTTATTGGAATAATTATAGCTATTGGAATTTTAGGCCCCAGTAATTTAAAAAAGGTTAATAATGGTGTAGAATCCATGTATCAGAATAGGGTAATCCCCCTTGAGCAGTTAAAAAATATTTCAGATGCTTACGCAGTTCGAGTGGTAGCTGCTTCGCATAAAGCAAGAAGCGGCTCAATTACCTGGCAGCAAGCACATAACGAATTTAATAAAGCAGAACAAATCGTAACAGAGCATTGGGATGCCTTTTTGATTACCAAATTTGAAGGAGAAGAATTAAGATTGGTTAATGAGGCAAAAGCTTTAAAAAAAGATGCCGATAAATGCACGAACGATTTAATATCATTATTAAGCTTAGGTGAAGATTCCATTTCAGTGGTAAAACTAGGTTTTTATGTTGATAATGATTTATATAAGAACATTGATCCATTCACAAATAAAATTGGTGAATTAATTGAAATTCAACTATTAGTAGCTGCAGAAATAAAAAAGGAAGCGGAAGAAATCTATAGTGATGCAAAAACATTTACGATGATTTTTATTATTTCTGCAATACTTATAGGTATTGGTTTAGCAATTTTCATTATCAGGGGTATTAACAATGGTCTTAAAAAAGCAAATAAGATTATTGGAGAAATTGAAAACGGGAATTTATCTTTTGATATTGAAATTGAAAACAATAATGAAATTAGCCAAATGCTACGGCGTTTAAAAAATATGGTTACTACTTTACGAAATATTGTTGATAATATTATTGCCGGTGCTGACCATATTACAGCAGCCAGTCAGGAAATGAGTTCAACCGCTCAGGAAATGTCACAAGGTTCAAATGAACAAGCCTCTTCTACAGAACAGGTTTCTGCCACAATGGAAGAAATGAATGCAAATATTCAGCAAAGTTCATCAAACGCTCAGCAAACAGAAAAAATGGCAACAAAAGCTGCTAAAGAAATTAAAATTGGAAGTGATGCTGTTATGGAAACTGTAAAATCAATGAAAATTATAGCTGATAAGATTTCTATTATTAGTGATATTGCAAACCAGACCAATATGCTTGCATTAAATGCCGCTGTTGAAGCAGCACGTGCAGGGAATAAAGGAAAAGGTTTTGCTGTTGTTGCAACAGAGGTTAAAAACCTTGCAGAAAGATCTGCAATAGCTGCTGAGGAAATTGACAAAGTGGCAGCAGAGAGTGTGCTCACTGCTGAAAAATCTGGAAAAATGCTTACGGATATTGTTCCTAATATTGAAAAAACAGCTACGCTGGTTGAAGAAATTTCTACAGCTACCTTAGAGCAAAGTTCTAGTGTAGATCAAATAACCAATGCGGTTGAACAATTAAATAAAGTTACACAGCAAAATTCAGCAATATCAGAAGAAATGGCTTCAAGTTCTGAGGAGCTAACCAGTCAAGCTGAGGTATTGAAACAAACCATATCCTTTTTTCAACAAGACAAAAATAGTACTGGGAATAAAATAAAAAAGCTTAGTAAAAATAAATTTAAGGCAAGTAAGCCACCTCAGAAAAACACTACATCTAAAGAAAAAGGATTTGACTTAAAGTTATCAGGAGGAAATGTAAAAGATGATGAGTTTGAAACATATTAAATCAAATTACCCAACAGAAGCTGCAAGATCTAAGGAAATGGCTACAAGTTCAGAAGAATTGGCAAGTCAGGCTGAATATCTTAAAAATATTGTTTCGATATTTGATGTTGGTGATATTTAATTAAGTGTAGTTTTGTAAATTAAAAATTATAAAAAATCATAATATTATAAGTTAACCCTTTTTAATAACAAGAAAATTAAAGAGTATGGAAAATAAATTACATATTATTATAGTAGATGATTCATCAACGAATAATTTACTATGCAAAATCCTTTTTGATGAACAAGGTTATAAAACAACCATTATTGATAATGGTAAGCTGGCAATTAGTACCATAAGAAATGCTAAACCAGATATGGTATTATTGGATTTAATGATGCCTGAAACAGATGGTTTGGCTGTATTAAGAAATCTTAAGTCATCACCAGAAACCAAGGATATTCCAATTATTATTGTTAGTGCTGCAGATACACAAGCATACATTAACGAAGTTATGAAACTTGGACCACTGGACTATGTGAAAAAACCTATTGGTTTGAATGATTTACTTGGAAAAGTTGAAGAACATTTAAGGGCAATGAATAAAATATAATTATTATTCAATTGCTGGTTAAATCTTTTGTGGAATTTACAATTTTTATGAGAAGAATATCTGCTTTATTTTTTAATAATAGCAAACCCGGTTAACAATTGGTATAGGTAGGTATTCTTCTCTATATCTAATTAAACATTTTTTGGTGCTTTATATCTTATCCAGAATTTATATTTAGTTAAAGAGGTATAGGCAATCATCTTGTTGAAAAACTTAAAACGCATTAAAAAATGTAAAACTTTATAAGCAAGATAAATAATTAGTAAACCTACAACAGTCTCTATAAAGTAATATAACAGACTTGTCTGGATAGACTCCTTTTGAATATTCCATATTTGATTATCAACTACCCAGTTAACTACAAGCATGGGTACTATTGAAAATGCCAGCCACCAAACCAAGGCTGTGTATGAGTGTGTAGTTTCTATTGCACGTTGCGGACAATAATTCATACAATGCATACAGCTTTCGCAATCAAAAGTCCAATACAAACGATCATGTATTTTCTCAATGGCATTCACAGGGCATTTTTTCTGATACAAACCACAATCGGTACAAGCATCTGTAGCGATAAAAGTTTTTGCAATAGCAAAGCGTCCAATGAAATAATAAGCTATTGAAATAGGACTAATTGCCAGATTAATTGGTAATGAAAAAAGTGCTCTATACGAATTTTTACCGCCAAGAATTTTTTCAGCAAACTCCCTCGTAATTTTTTCACATCTCTTAAAAATTGAGCGAACTACTTTTTCCCGTAAACCGGGATGCAATGATATCCAGTTTGATGGTAAATCCATGGGTTGCATCCCTACCACTTTATATCCCTTTATC
>JAOZNO010000498.1 GCA_029933755.1 Bacteroidales bacterium
ATTCAAAAACAATTCTTAGAAATCCTAAAAAGGTTGAAGTAAGCCCTGTTTCATCTACCGCTGAAACGGTAAAGCAATATTTATACTATACAAATAAAAAAACAAAAAAAGACTTATTATTTCATATTCTTGAAAATAAGGAAATTAAGCAGGTTTTATTATTTTCAAGAACAAAACATGGTGCTGATAAAATAGCCAAGAATTTAAAAAAGCAAAAGATTAATGCAGCAGCAATACACGGTGATAAAGCTCAAAACCAAAGGCAAAAAGCATTAACACAATTTAAAGCAGGTGAAATAAGAGTATTGGTTGCAACCGATATTGCTGCAAGAGGAATTGATATAGACAAATTAAAGTATGTGATTAATTATGACATACCGAATGAAGCAGAAACTTATGTACACCGCATTGGACGTTCAGGAAGGGCTGGCGAATCTGGCAATGCTATTTCTATTTGCGAACCGGAAGAAAATGCATACATAAAGGACATTGAAAAACTGATTAATCAGAAAATAAACATTGTTAACGATAATCCTTTTCCTCAGACTGATAAACCAATGAGTAATCAGGAAAAAAAGGAAGTAGAGAAAGAGAAACAAAAGAGGAAGCAAGAGTTTTTTGCAAATAGGAAAAAGAAAGAGCAAAATGCAGCTTCAGGTAAATTTTCTAAACAAAAGGGCAAAAAAACAAATCGCAAAAGATAAATGTAAAAAGCATAAACTTTCTGACGATAAATTATTGCCTCAACAATGCCTGAATTTCAATAAAATTCTGTATTATTGTCGGTTAATTTAAAAATTACAGTGAAGATTTTTCTATTAAATTAATAAGCGAATAGAATGTCTGCACAAATTGAAATACATTGATGCAAGAAAAGGATTACATACAGTTTATAATGGAAATTAAAGGAAGTATTCTTAAAAGCCGTTATAAAGCAGCTTCTTTGGCAAACAAAGAAATGCTTCTCTTGTATTACCATACCGGCTATAAATTATCCCGAAAAATAGAAGAAGCAAATTGGGATACCGGTGTAATCCAAAAAATATCAGGAGATTTGCAAAAAGAATTGCCAGGATTACGAGGGTTTTCGTATAGTAATCTAAAAAATATGAGACAATTTTTTGAGGAATACCCTTATTTGTTTCAGACCTTATAACTAACTAAAAATGAAAAAGATAAAATTGGCCAATCATCAACTGGCCAATTAGAACTGCTGGAAATAAACGAGTTAAAAAAATAACTTTAATTATTATTACAATCATATAAAATGGAAAACCTAAAAAACTACTTTCAAAAGGCTCTGCCTTTTTTTATTGCAATAATCTTTTTTATTGTTCTAAGCTTTATTTATTTCAGTCCGCTACTCGAAGGAAAAGTTCTTCCTCAAATGGATAATATTCATGCAAAAGGGATGGCTCAGGAATTAGTAGAGTTTAACAAAGAAACAGGTGAAGAGTCGCAATGGACAAATTCGATGTTTGGCGGAATGCCAGCATATCAGGTTCATGGAGGGACTTCGTATAATATTTATCTTCACATTCAACGTTTGTTAAGATTAGGTTTACCATATACAACTGTTTCCATTTTGTTTATTTATATGTTTGGTTTTTATCTGTTATTACTTAGTCTTAAATTTAATAATTGGCAAAGTATATTAGGAGGTATTTCTTTTGGTTTTGCATCCTATAACATAATTATTATTGTGGCAGGTCACATTACTAAAACTTATGCCATAGCCTATATGGCACCTGTAATTGCAGGAATTTTAATGACTTACCGTAAAAACTACCTGTGGGGAGGAATTCTAACTGCTTTTGCCCTGGGTGTAGAAATTTCTACAAATCATATACAAATTATATACTATTTAGCACTAATGGTATATCTTTTAATATTAGGAGAATCTATTTCATCAATTATAAAGAAACAACTTAATCCTTATCTAAAAGCGGTATTTATTATTGTAATTCTTAAGCCTATTATTTTCGGGCTTTTATTAACAGTTTTTGGCGATGGACTAGAGAGTTTATCAGACCATAAACAAATGGTTTATTTGGCTTTAATGATTATTCCACTTGTTTTGGTGCAGTTTGTTATCTTTTTAATGGAAAAAAGTTTTGACAGTTTCAGTAAGGCTTCAGCTGTTTTGGCTGTTGCTGCTTTGCTGGCTATTTTACCAAACATTACCAATTTAGCTACCACTTATGAGTATGGAAAGGAAAGTATTCGCGGCCCATCAGAATTAACTGGTAATATCGAAAATAAATCAAGTGGCTTAGATAAAGATTATGCATTAGCATGGAGCTATGGTGTAGACGAAACAGCTACGCTAATGATACCAAATGCAAATGGTGGAGCAAGTGGAGCAATAGGTGCCAATGAAAAAGCGTTGAAAAATGTTGATCCTAACTTTGTGCAGTATGTGGCTCAATCATCATCTTATTTTGGTAACCAACCGTTTACTTCGGGGCCTGTTTATCTTGGTGCAATATTGGTATTTTTATTCTTTTTTGGTTTATTTACTATAAATAATAGTACCAAATGGTGGCTGTTGGCAGTAGCCGTTTTGGGAATATTATTATCCCTGGGTAAAAACTTTGAGGCATTTACTGATTTTTTCTTCTACTATGTGCCGCTCTATAATAAGTTTAGAACGGTTTCTATGTCGCTGGTAATTACCGGGCTGGCAGTACCACTTTTAGCAATGATGGTTTTAAAAGAAATTATTGAAGATAAAGACTTCATTAATAAAAATAAAATTGGGTTTTACGTGTCTTTAGGAATCACAGCAGGTATTAGCCTGATTTTTTACATTACACCTGATACATTCTTTAATTTCTTAAGTCAAAAAGAGTTAGTAGGGTTTGCTTCTCAAAAAGAACAGTCTGCGCAAGCTGCACAGCAAATGAATATATATATTCACGGACTGGAACAGGCACGAATGGAGATATTTAAAGCTGATGCGATACGAAGCTTCGCTTTTATTATAATTAGTGCTGCTTTACTATGGATTTACTCATCAATTAAGGTGTTTAAAGAAAGTTATCTACTTGTTGCTCTGGCTGTTTTATTTCTGGCAGATATGTGGACTGTGGATAAAAGATATTTGAATGAAAGCCATTTCAAAAAGAAAAGTGTTGCCCGCAATGAATTTAAAAAAACACAAGCTGATGAAATGATTTTAAAAGATGCAGATCCTGACTACAGGGTTTTAAGTTACTTACACAGTCCGTTTAATGATGGTTACACTCCGTATTATCATAAATCAATTGGTGGTTATCATGGTGCTAAGCTACGACGATATCAGGAAGTTGTTGATCGTTATCTTGGTTTTGAAATCCAGGTGGTTGCTCAGGCTTTTCAAAGGGATACAACTGGTAGTTTAGGTGATTTGTTTAGTAAAACAAATGTATTAAACATGATGAATACCAAATACGTAATTTTCACACCAAATGTATATGAACTAAATTGGAATTCGTTGGGACATGCGTGGTTTGTTGACGATTATGAAATTGTTGAGAATGCAGATGCAGAACTTGCTGCACTGGCAAGATTTAGTCCTAAAAAAACAGCAATTATTGATAAACGCTTTAAGTCGGTTACTGATAAACTACCCGAGGCAGAGTTCTTCTCGTTAGATACAGGTTATATTCAACTTAAATCGTACAAACCAAACCACTTAACATATAAATCAGCAACAAATAAAGAACGTTTAGCCGTATTTTCTGAAATTTATTATGATAAAGGCTGGAATGCTTATGTGGATGGTTTCCCAACAGAGCATATTCGTGTAAATTATATTTTACGTGGAATGATTATTCCTGAAGGAATACATAATATTGAGTTTAAATTTGAACCAAAAACGTATATTGTTAGCCAAAAAGTAGCTATGGGAAGCTCAATTCTGGTTGTATTGTTGCTTTTGGCTTCATTAGCTTATTATTTAAAAAAAGAAAAGCTTAAGGTTAAAGAACCAATTGAGGAATA
>JAOZNO010001088.1 GCA_029933755.1 Bacteroidales bacterium
GATTCAAACAAACCAATATCAGTACCTACCCAAATAGTGTTAGGCTCATGAGGCATTACCAATAAGCAATTAGTAACAACATCTGGAAACCCGTTTGAACTTTCATCTCCAGTTCCAAATCCTGAAATATCTTCCCAGCTTTCACCCAAGTTTGTAGTTCGTAAAACTTTTGGGTTGTCACTTAATGAAAATAGTAGATATGCGATGTTCTCATCTATCGGATGTGTCGCAATTCCACTGGTATAAGCATCCAGTTTTACTGTAGAATAGTCAGGCACAGCTGTAAATGTATTGCCTTTATCAGTTGATACTTGCATTTGAAAGCCGAAATCTGCTGCCATTCCTGCCCCTGCCCAAACAATTTTTCCATTGGCAAACGAAACTTCAACATTATGCGAACTTGTAACTCCATTGTCTGGATTTACCCAATTTGTTGAAATTCGCTTATTAAACCAGTTTGCTCCAAAATTAGTTGATTTGTAAACACCTGATCCACCAACGGCAAAAACCATATCAGGATCTTCTTTCGATACAGAAAGTCTGGTAATAAATGGACCATCATCTGTTGCAATTCCACTAACATTAGCCCATGAAGCACCCATGTTAGAGGAACGGCGGATATCATTGTTGTAAACACTACCTAGCATTTGATCTGGATCCTCAGCATGCCATAAACATTCAAAACCATCACCACCAATTCTGAAGAAGTAATCTGATGTACTACTTGCATCTTCACTTTCTGGTGATTGCCATGATCCATTATCCTGCATTCCTCCAAAATATTCATTTGCTTCAGGGTTTTTAGCGGCACCATAAAACTGTGTAGTTATATAATTAGTAGATATTTGATTTAATGTTACCCCATTGTCATCAGAATATCCTAAACCACCATCATTTCCTTCGATCCATAAAAAGTTTCCATCACCGGTTGGTATAAGGTTTATACTGTGATGATCAGGATGTAATCCAGGAATGCTGGTTGTGCCCTTACCCACGGATTGGTCGTAACCATTTGGTCC
>JAOZNO010000499.1 GCA_029933755.1 Bacteroidales bacterium
TTTAGCAATAATTGTATTATTTGCGCCATGCAAAAAAAATATACTGAAAGCTCAGGAACATTCTTCAAAAAGCCTGCAAGAATGGCAAAACAATAAATTTTCAATGTTTATTCACTGGGGGCTTTATTCTATTCCGGCAGGTATTTGGGATGGCATTAGAATTAGTGGATATAGTGAACAAATACAAGGACATGCAAATATATCAAAAAATGAATATGCGAAATTAGCGGAGCAGTTCAATCCCATAAAATGGAATCCTGATTCGGTTGTATTACTTGCAAAAAAAACCGGAATGAAATCGATTGTTATTACCTCTAAACATCACGATGGTTTTAGTATGTATCATACCAAATATTCAAAATTTAATGTAGTTGATGCAACACCTTATAAGCGTGATGTTATAAAAGAACTTTCAGAAGCATGTAAACGTTACGGACTTAAATTTGGGGTTTATTTTTCTTTAATTGATTGGAATTACCCTGGTGCTCAGCCCTTCAAATCTACAAGGAATTCAGATCGTATCCCGTCACTTCATCATAAATTTAATATGCATCAGGTTGAAGAACTCTTATCTAATTATGGTGAAATATCTGAAATCTGGTTTGATATGGGCTCGCCAACTATTAAGCAAAGTAAAGAAATTACTGCATTAGTTAAGCGTTTACAACCCAATTGTTTAATTAGTGGAAGGATTTGGAATGATCAGGGTGATTTTGTTGTTATGGGCGATAATAAGCAACCCAATTTTAAAATGGGTGTTCCATGGCAGACCCCTGCTTCTATTTATAAAGAAACCTGGGGGTATCGCTCCTGGCAAAAAAGAAGTGAAATACACAAAAAAATAGAAGAAAAGATTCATGACTTGGAGAAGATTGTGAGCATGGGTGGAAATTATTTTCTTAACATTGGACCTACCGGTGAAGGTGAAATTATTGATTTTGAAAAACAACTATTAAAAGGTATTGGGCAATGGCTTGAAATTAACGGAGAGGCTATCTACAATACCAAAATATCAGATATTAAAGAACAGAACTGGGGTGTTGTAACTGCAAAACCAAAGAAACTATATTTGCATGTTATGGATTATCCCCAAAGTGATAAGCTGGTACTCAGTGGTATTGATGCTGATATTAAGAAAATACACCCTCTGTTTGATAGGAATCTATCTTTAAAAAGCACCCGAAATGGTAGTGATATAATTATTGATTTACCGGTGAGTTCGAATATTCACAATTATTCAACCGTTTTGGTTTTTGAGTATAATGGTAGTTTAAATTCAACCCAAAGCTCTACCGTTATAGCAGATAGTAAAGGTAAATTTATTTTAAAGAAAAGTAATGCTGAAAAATATCATAGTTTTAGCGGGTACGACTATTATTCTAACAAGTCAACAGTGGTAAAATACCTTTGGAATTTGCCAAAGGCAGATAAAGAAAATTTTGAAATTGAATTTATAGATAATTTCAATGAAAGTTTACTTTTAATTGTAAACAATAAAGAATTTATAATTGAAGCTAAAAAACAAAAAATAAGTATCCGTTTGAAAACAAATTCTGCAAATAAAATAAGCTTGAGAAGAAAGGATAAGGATAAGCGTCATAAGAATTTGAATATTAAAGGATTAAAATTAATTTTGAAATGAAGAACAAAATATTAATTAGCTTAACAAGCATTGTATTAGCAATAGCTTTACTACCAGGCAATCAATTAAATGCACAAAAAGCATTTGGACCAGTTCCAAGTGAAGCACAGTTAGCATGGCACGAAATGGAGTTTACTGCATTTGTTCATTTTAATATGAATACATTTACCGATATGGAATGGGGAACTGGTGGCGAAAGTCCGGAACAGTTTAATCCAGCAGAATTGGATTGCCGACAATGGGCAAGAGCTTTTAAGGATGCAGGAATGAAAGGTATAATTCTTACCGCAAAACATCATGATGGATTTTGCCTCTGGCCTACAAAAACAACCAAACATTCTGTTAAAAACTCACCATGGAAAAATGGCAAGGGTGATGTGCTAAAAGAATTATCGGAAGCTTGCAAGGAATATGGTTTAAAATTTGGGATTTACTTATCGCCTTGGGACAGGAATAATGCAAATTACGGAAAACCGGAATATATTAATATTTTTCGCGAACAGCTTCGTGAATTATTGACAAATTATGGTGATATTTTTGAAGTTTGGTTTGATGGTGCCAATGGTGGTTCAGGCTATTATGGTGGTGCTAATGAAAAACGTAAAATTGATGGACGAACGTACTATGGTTGGGATGAAACCTGGGCTATGGTAAAAGAACTTCAGCCCGATGCTATGATTTTTGGTGATGGTGGTCCTGATGTTAGGTGGGTTGGAAATGAAGAAGGTTGGGCAAATAAAACCAACTGGTCTTTGCTTCGTCGTGAAGAGGTTTGGCCGGGCTGGCCGGATTATAAGCAATTACGTTCGGGTCATGAAGATGGTACACATTGGGTGCCTGCAGAGATTGATGTTTCAATCAGGCCGGGATGGTATTATCATAAAAAAGAAGATCATAGAGTGAAATCTTTGCCCCATTTGTTGGATATATATTACCATAGTGTGGGAAGAAATGGTGCATTATTACTAAATGTCCCACCTGACGCAAGAGGTTTAATTCACGAAAATGATGTAAAAGCTTTGAAGGAACTTGCATATACAATAAAGGCAGATTTTGCAAATGAATTGGCTAAAGGCCAAAAAGTTACAACAACTAATGTTCGGGATAATACTGCTAAGTATAAAGCCACCAATGTAAACGATAGAAATAAAGAAACTTATTGGGCAACTGCTGATGGTGTTACAGATGCATCCTTAATTATAGAATTTGAAAAATCCATAGAATTTAACCGCTTTTTAATCCAGGAATATATTAAACTTGGGCAAAGGGTTCAGAAATTTACCGTAGAGGCTTTTATTAAGGATAAATGGGAACTTTTGGCCGAAGAAACAACAATTGGTTATAAACGTATTTTGCGCTTACCTCATACAAAAACAAATAAAATAAGAATTCATATTAAAGATGCCAAAGCATGTCCACTCATCTCAAATATTGAAATTTATCATGCGCCAAAAGTGTTAACAATACCACAGGTTCAAAGAACAAAATCCGGTAAAGTTTCGATTACACCTTCTGATACAGAATTGGATATATATTATACACTTGATGGAAGTGTGCCTGATGCTAACAAAATAAAATACGAAGAAGCTTTCTTGTTAAAAGAAAAAGCCAAGCTGAAAACAATTTGTATTGATGCAAATACCAAAAGCAAAAGTCCTGTTAAGAGCGCTAATTTTGAAGTTTGCAAAGAAAAATGGCAGGTTGTATATCCAAAAAAACAAAAAAAATCAAATACTGTTATTGATGGGAATAATAGTAATTCATGGTACATAAAGGCCAAAAAAATGCCCGTTGAGATTATTATTGATCTTGGTGAAGAGCTGGAATTGAGTGGATTTACCTATTTGCCTGACCAGAGCCGTTGGGCAGGTGGATATATTTTTAATTATGAATTTTATGTGAGTGTTGATGGTGAAAAATGGGGCAAAGCAGTATCGGAAGGTGAATTTTCCAATATAAACAACAATCCTGTACAACAGCAAAAAAACTTTGATGCTAAAAAAGGCAGATATATTAAGCTGAAAGCTTTGAGCGAAGCTAATAATGATAAACGTATCGGTTTTGCTGAAATTGGAATTATTACAAAATAAATTCTTGTCCATAATGTAATTATTTGAACTATATCGGGATTTATTTTATAAATTAAAATTGTCACAAAAGTCATTAGCCCTTTGGCTAAGCTCAGGCTAAAAAAATTATTATTGGCCATTTTAGCGGATAATTACCCAGTGACCAGTTACTAATTACCAGTTATTTAAAGGTGTTGTTCTGCCTAAAGTAAAAAATAACTAAAAACAATATATGAAAGGAATTTTCAAAAGAAAAAGGTTTTTA
>JAOZNO010000500.1 GCA_029933755.1 Bacteroidales bacterium
AAATTTGTAAAATTATTAATTAATTCATTATCAGAAACAAATTATGAAAAACTTAATTATTATTTAACATTGGGAGTATTATATCATTAGCTATTGCCTTTATTAGTTTTATGAAACAAACAATTGCAGTTTTATTAAATTTATGCAAATTTGAGGATAAATTTTCTCTTTTTTTTGTCCACAGATTTCTCAGAAATACGTAGATGAATCAGAAAGGACTACTTTTTTCATTATTTCGAAATGTATACGTAAGCCTATTTAAAATCTACGCAAATCATCGGGGACGAACGTCCAGCTTGGAAGCTCAAGAGATTTGCCAAACTTAGCAGAGTACCATGGACTTAGTTTTTTATCATCATTTTTAAGGATATGAATACTTTGTGCAGGCATAAAACTTTGAGCCAGCATAAATATTTTTTCACCAGTCCTTTTTTCTTTAGCTACATCAACAACAATTACAGCATGTCCAAAAGGTTGTCCGGTTTGTATAAATACATCTCCAATTTGTATGTCTGTAGGATTATTGACCTTTTTCAATTCATTTTTCAACGAACCTGTATTGGCATAAGCAAAAATGTAATCCATATACTTCCTGAACTTTGGATATGTTCTGTTCCCTTTAGCATAGCTGGTATAATACCTGGGTTTACCATCAGAAAGAAAATTGAAATGAATTTCAGTATATTTTTTTTGGTGATATAGATATTCAGCTCTTAATCGCATTACGGCATCAGCACATTGTTGTAAATCACGCTTTCCTATATCCATGTTGATTACTGCATATTGATACCCATATTCTCCCATTATCACAGAACCATCATATGAATACACAGTATTATCAAGGGTGTTTAAATTTAAATTTTGTAAGTACCAGCCAAAACTTAAGTCACTTGATTCAATACGTTCATAACCATCAGGTACAGGAATATCATTAATTTTATTCATCTGAACTTTCTTTGTTTTGTTTTTAATAGGGTAGGTGTGAACTGCAACTACATTGTTTGTAACAGTTTGTTCTTTCTTAACCGTTTGATTGCAATAAAACTGATTATTAAAACTTACAAAAAGGAATAAAGCAATATTTATAATTTGATGCATGTTTGAGTAATTTGAGTTCGTCTATAATATCAAGAGTTTGAACTAGAAAGTTCGAATTCAAAGCCTGCCCCGTATTTTTATCGGGGGCGTGTGATAAATCTAAACCGCAGAATACTTGTGTATTTGAGGATTTAGATTTTTAGCAACAACGTAGAAGTCGGATTTTATAAACTCTAATTAATTGTATTTAAGATAAAACGTTTGTTCTTTTGAATAATTGCTATTGTATGTGTTTCGGTTTTACCCTTTTTTATTATCTTTTGTAGCAAAACTATTTTATAACCGAGTGTTGTTGTAAATTACTTGATTTATTCAACACGATTTAACATTCTTAAAGTTACGCATTTTTACTTTATATTTGCAAGCTGTGTCAGATTTTTAATCTAAAATTTAAACGAATGAATTTGTTAAAATCGAAAGCTATATCATTAATTTTACTAATCTTTTTTGTTTCTGCTTGTACAAGTACAAATAACGAATTGAAAGTAAATACCCAAAAAGCACCTTTTATTTGGGAAGCAGCAAATATTTACTTTTTACTAACCGACCGTTTCAATAATGGTAAGCCTGAAAATGATGTGAACTTTGAAAGAATCAAAGAAACCGGAAAACTCAGAGGTTTTGAAGGTGGTGATATTAAGGGTATTACTCTAAAAATAAAAGAAGGTTATTTTAACGATTTAGGCATTAATGCGATTTGGCTTTCCCCGGTTTTTGAACAAATTCATGGAGCTGTTGATGAAGGTACCGGAAACACTTATGCATTTCATGGATACTGGACTAAAGACTGGACAAGCCTTGAACCAAATTTTGGTACTGAGGCTGATTTGACTGAGCTGATTGAAACAGCACACAAAAATGGTATTCGGATTTTATTTGATGTAATTATAAACCATACGGGTCCGGTTACAGAATTAGACCCTGTTTGGCCTGAATCATGGGTTCGAACTGAACCACAATGTACTTACGATTCATACAAAGCAAATATTGAATGTACCCTGGTTAAAAATTTACCGGATATAAAAACAGAAAGTGACGAAAACGTTGAATTACCAGTACAACTAATTGAAAAATGGAAAAAAGAAGGTCGTTACGAAAAAGAATTGAAGGAAATAAATGAGTTTTTTGAACTTACAGGATACCCAAAGGCTCCACGATTTTACATTATTAAATGGTTAGTCGATTTAATTAAAAAATATGGAATTGATGGGTTTCGGGTTGATACAGTTAAACATACTGAAGAATCTGTTTGGAAAGAGCTATTTGCTGAGGCAATAAAAGCTTTCGAAATGTGGAAAGAGGAAAATCCTGAAAAAGTACTTGACGATAATGAGTTTTTTATGGTAGGCGAAGTATATGGTTACGGAATTTCGGGCAAACAAATCTATAATTTTGGTGATAAAGAGGTAAATTATTTTGAAAATGGTTTTAAAACGATGATTAACTTTGAATTTAAGTATGATGCACCAAAAAGCTATGAGGAAATTTTTGCAAAATATTCTGATATTTTAAATAATGATTTAAAAGACTATGGCGTACTGAACTATCTTAGTTCGCATGACGATGGTAGCCCTTTTGACAAGAACAGGGAAAAACCATTTGAAGCCGGAACCAAGTTGCTTTTATGCCCGGGTGCTTCCCAGGTTTATTATGGCGATGAAACTTCACGTTCACTTATTATTGATGGTACTATTGGTGATGCCACTTTGCGTTCGTTTATGAATTGGGACGAATTGGAAGAAAATGCACAAATTAATGGTTTTGCCGTTAAAAACATTTTAGTACATTGGCAAAAATTGGGTAAATTCCGAAAAGAGCACCCTTCAGTTGGTGGAGGTGTACATGAAATGCTTTCAGAAAAGCCTTATTATTTCAAAAGAACCTACCAATCAGGTGATTTTAAAGATGTTGTAGTTGTAGGTCTTGATTTGAATAAAGGGATAAAGGAACTTAATGTTCAAGGAATTTATGCAGACGGTACGGTTTTAAAAGATTATTATTCAAGTAAGTTAGTTGAAGTAAAAGAAGGAAAAATTAACATAGAAACTGATTTTGATGTGGTGCTTTTAGCAGATTACGAAGTAAAATAAATTGAATATAAGCGTTCAGTCTAAAAAGCGAAGGCTTGAGTATCCTAACAAATTGCAAACAATTATCAGGACTGATTTACAGCCTGTTAACAACTCAATCCTTCGCTGCAAATTTGATTCTATAGTTTTTGTACAAAACTTATATAAATAAACTAAAATTTAAAAAATATGAATTACCCAGATTTTTTTGACAAAATAGAAACGATTAAACTTAAAGATGATTTAGCTAATTTTTTAAATGCTTTTGAAGATGGTCTTGTTGAGTTTAGTTATATTGATATTGTGAAAAGTGCCGGACATAGTTGTCCGACAGTTGCCGGAGCTTACCTGATGTGTTTGGAAGGCTTAAAAGCATTGTATAAAAATGATATCGCCAAAAGGGGCGAAATTATTGTTTCGTTTAAAGAAAACGCTTCAGAAGGTGTTGCCGGAGTGATTGCTAATGTGGCAACTCAAATTACCGGTGCGACATTATCAAGTGGATTCAAAGGTATTGCTGGCAATTTTGTACGACATAGTTTAATGAAATTTGATGAAGATATCTCAGCAAGCATAAAACTTCAGAGGGCTGATAATGGAAATAGTGTAGAGCTTATTTACAATCCTTCAAGTATTCAGCCAGATCCATTAATGTTTGAAATTTTCGGAAAATTTAAAAATGGTCAAGAACTTACAGCTGAAGAAAAGCACACTTTCGGAAAACTTTGGCAGGAAAGAGTTGAAAGAATATTTGATAATATTGACGAAGTGATAAAGGTCATTTAACCATTTACATAAAATGTGCTTA
>JAOZNO010000501.1 GCA_029933755.1 Bacteroidales bacterium
GAAAAAATTTCAGCAAAAGAAGCCTTAGAATTAGGATTGATTAATAAAATTGTTCCAAGTGAAAATTTTTTGGAGCTAGTAATAAAGGATATTGAAAAAATTACACAGTTACGAAGTTGTACATTGCTTAGAACGAAACTATTGTCTAAATATGCACATAATTCTTTATCTGATTATTTCGCATATGAAGCTTCCAAATTAAATCTTTAATATTATATTTTATTAATGCTATTTGGTACTACAGGAGGTATCATCAAAAAAAGCAACTAAATAATATTTAGCTGCTTTTTTTAATTGTAGTAAGTTATCTATAAAGCTTAACTCTTTTTCTCGTCCTCAACATCTTTCTTTTTCTCATTCTCAACATCTTTCTTTTTAGTAGAATCAGCTTTCTTCTTTGTTTTCTTTATTTCAATTTTAATTTTTTCTTCTTTTTTATCAAAACTAACTTTAATCTGGTCACCTTCAGATATAGACGCTTCAATAATTACTTCCGCCATTTCATCTTCAAGATATTTTTGAATAGCTCTTTTTAATGGCCTTGCTCCAAATTTACTATCGTAACCTTTATTTGCAATAAAGTTTTTTGCATCTTTTGAAATAACCAATTTATATCCAAGCTCTTCTACACTTGCATATAAACCTTCCAGTTCAATATCAATAATTTTATGAATATCCTCTAAACTAAGTGAGTTGAATAGTACCACATCATCAATTCTATTTAAGAATTCAGGTGCAAATGCTTTTTTCAACGCTTTCTGGATAATACCTTTATTTCTGTTTTCGTCAAATTCCTGCGTTCCAAAGCCCATACCTCGACCAAAATCCTGAATCTGTCGTGATCCAATATTAGAGGTCATCATAATAATGGTATTCTTAAAATCAACTTTTCGCCCTAAGCTATCAGTTAATTGACCTTCATCAAGTACATGAAGCAACAAATGAAAAACATCAGGATGTGCTTTCTCAATTTCATCAAGCAGTACAACAGAATATGGTTTTCTTCTTACTTTTTCAGTTAATTGTCCACCCTCTTCATAACCAACATAGCCAGGAGGGGCTCCTACAAGTCTTGAAACAGAGAATTTCTCCATATATTCACTCATATCAACACGAATCAAGGCTTCTTCTGAGTCGAAAAGGTATTTTGCTAATATTTTTGCTAACTGTGTTTTACCGACACCAGTTGGCCCTAAAAAAATAAATGAACCAATTGGGCGTTTAGGATCTTTTAATCCGGCACGGTTTCGCTGAATAGCTTTTACAATCTTATCAACAGCATTATCCTGACCAACAATATTTAACTTTAATTCATCTTTCATTTTTAATAAACGCGAGCCTTCTGTTTGCGCAATACGCTGTACCGGAACTCCGGTCATCATTGCCACAACTTCCTCAACACTATTTGTATCTACAACTTCACGATTATTTGAAAGATCTTTTTCCCATTTTATTTTCTCTTCATCAAGCTCTTTTAAAAGCTCATGCTCTCTATCACGATGCGATGCTGCCAGTTCAAACTGTTGATTTTTTACTGCTGCCAGCTTTTCTTTATTTACTTCTTCAATTTGCTCTTCAATTTTCTCAATTGTTTCCGGTATCTTAATTTTAGAAATATGAACCCTTGAACCTGATTCATCCAAAGCATCAATTGCTTTATCCGGTAAATGTCGGTCGCTAATGTAACGTGCAGTAAGTTTTACACAACTTTTAATTGCACCATCTGTATAAATTACATTATGATGATCCTCGTAACGTTCTTTTATATTATGTAATATTACCATGGTTTCTTCCATTGAAGTTGGGTCAACCATAATTTTTTGAAAACGTCGCTCTAAAGCACCATCTTTTTCAATATGCTGCCGGTATTCATCAAGAGTTGTAGCGCCAATACATTGTAGCTCACCACGCGCCAGGGCAGGTTTCAACATATTTGAAGCATCCAGTGATCCACTTGCACCACCGGCACCCACAATCGTATGAATTTCATCAATAAATAAAATTACATTATCCGTTTTAGCCAATTCGTTAATAATTGACTTCATTCGTTCTTCAAACTGTCCCCTGTATTTTGTTCCTGCAACAATAGATGCTATATCCAGCGTAACAATCCGCTTTCCAAAAAGTACACGCGACACCTGCTTTTTGATAATACGATTAGCTAAACCTTCAGCAATTGCAGATTTACCTACTCCAGGCTCACCAATAAGTACCGGGTTATTTTTCTTCCTGCGACTTAATATTTGAACCAAACGCTCAATTTCAAGCTCCCGGCCAACCACCGGATCTAATTGATTATCTTCAGCAGCACTAGTTAAATCAACACCAAAATTATCAAGTACCGGGGTTTCAGATTGCGATCGCCCTTTTCCCGAAGCAGGATTCTTTTTCTCAGGATTATCATGTTCATCACTGGTATCATCATCCTCATTAGGAATTTCTGAACTTGGAAGCGCAAGAAGTTTATCTCTAAGTAAATGGTAATCCACACTATACTTACTAAATACCTTAGTAACCATACTGGTTTCATCTTTTAAAATAGCCAACATAAGATGCTGAGTATCCGGCATTTTATTTTTGAATGAAATAGCTTCAAGCTCTGTCAATTTTAAAGCACGCTCAGCTGTTTTTAGTAAACCTGTAGCTTGGTCATTTTCCAATATTACCTCGGGAACATCAATTCGGATGCTATCTTCAATTTCTTCTTTAACAGCCCCCAGATCAATACCCAAAGCAATTAAATCATCAAGAACAGGAGCCTCACCTTCTCTTAAAATTCCAAGAAAAAGATGCTCTGTACCAATATATTTATTTCCAAGACGAACAGCTTCTTCCTTGCTATACCTCAGTATGTTTTTTATTCTATCTGTAAATTTCGGATTCATTTGTTTCTATTTTATTACTTTTTAAAGTATTATGAAACATCTACTAATTGCAACTGTCATCATAAAACAACAATTATGGATATTTCATTATAAATCAATTAATGTTTATTGATATATACAAAAGTACTAATTTTCTATTTTATATGAAAATTTCCTAAATTAAGTTATTGGATTAATGGCTTTAATCATTAGCATAATATTAGATCGTCTTTGCGAGTGAAACGAAGTAATCCCCATGAATTTGTACACTTACTAATTCAATGAAAATAAAATTTATTCTAAATTGATGAAGATCACTTCCTTCGTCGCAATGACGTTCTTTTTTCAAACAATATTAATTTCTAACTACCAATTACCTTACCATTGAATTGTCTTTATTCCTGATTTTGATAAAAACTCATTGGTTTTACTAAAATGTTTGTTCCCAAAAAAACCCTTATGAGCAGCAAAAGGAGAGGGGTGAGCCGACTGAAGAACTACATGCTTACTATGGTCAATTACAGTACCTTTACGTTGTGCATAAGCACCCCATAACAAAAAAACAAGACCTTCTTTTTTATCTGAAATTGTTTTAATTATGGCATCAGTAAAAGTTTCCCAACCTTTATTTTGATGCGAACCTGCCTCATTGGCGCGAACTGTCAATGTGGCATTAAGCATTAATATTCCTTGTTTTGCCCAGCGCTCTAAATTACCACTTTGCGGAATTTCTATTCCAATATCGTCTCTAATCTCTTTAAAAATATTTAAAAGTGAAGGCGGTTTTGTAATCCCATCACTTACTGAAAAGCACAGACCATTAGCCTGACCAACACCATGATACGGATCCTGACCTAAAATAACAACTTTCAAATCATTAAACTTACAGTAATCAAAAGCACTAAATATATTTTCCCCCTGGGGGTATACCTTATTATTATGGTATTCTGATTTTACAAAATCAACAAGTTTATTAAAATACTCCTTTTTAAATTCTTCTTTTAACAACTGTTTCCAGGAATCTTCTATTTTTATATCCATAATTTTTTATTTTATAGTCATTACGCTACGCTGTCATTGTCATTATAGTCTTTAATGATTGTAGCATTTG
>JAOZNO010000502.1 GCA_029933755.1 Bacteroidales bacterium
TTAGTGGTGAATTTAGATATTTTGCAATATGATATTTATGTGCGGATTTGAGGTACCCGTTAAAATACTAAAAATTTATGCAAAATACTTTTAGGATAATTAGCTTGTCAGTCTTATTGATTATTGTTGCAGGATGTGGTACTAATAAACATTCTTCAAATCAAAAAACAACAATCTACAATGACAATGCTTATACGCTAAAAATAAAAACAGACACCCTGTTTAATAGTCAGCAAAGAATATGTCTGTTGGCATTTCATAAAAATTCACTTAATCAATATACGATTGATATTGCTTACAACGAAGTTGATTTGGAAAAAACAAGTCAAATGGCCAGTAATAGTAATGCCTTTGCTGCAATTAACGGAGGCTTTTTTAATATGGATGCAGGAGGAAGCGTTACGTACTTTGAAATAAATGATTCAGTTATTGGCAAAACCAGGGATCCTAAATTAAAATGGGGTGTGTCAGATCGTATTATTAATGGTGCAATTGTTTTTACTAAAGAAAATAAACTCAAAATAGAGTCAGCAAATACAGAAAAGTTTTATGCGAAATCAAAAAAAGAATCTTTTGTACTATTTACCGGCCCTCTGCTAATCAGTAATTCTAAACTTCAAAGCTTACCGGATATGGGCTTTGCCAACAAGCGTCATCCCAGAACATGTTTAGGCATTACGAAAGACTCAATAATATTTGTTACGATTGATGGAAGATCAAAACAGGCTAGTGGCATGAGTCTTTATCAAGCTCAGGAGTACTTGCTTGGTTTGGGTTGTATTGATGCGATTAACCTTGATGGAGGAGGATCCACAACCATGTGGATAAAAAATAAAGGACTTGTAAATATCCCCAGTGATAAAAATGGAGAACGTCCGGTAGCTAATGCTTTGTTAATATTAGAATCACACACTCAGGACCGTAATTAGTGATTGTCTCGTATGTCATTTTTTTTATAATAATTTAGTTTTTCACATTTTGTTAAAAGTCAGCAGTTCTCAGTATCCAGTCGGCAACTTCTTGTAGTACAGCATCTTTTCTACCTATTGAGAACTGTGTACTCTCTAACAAATTAATAAGAAGCCTTTTTTGAATAAATATACTCAACTTTATGGACACACTCTAATTTGGCTATAAGAAAACGATCTAAAAAAACACATCAAAAAACAAAAAAATAATAGATATCTGAATTAACATAATACTAATTCACACTAATCTTATCCCATATGAAAAATGTAAAAAGTGTATTTCTTTTACTAATTTTTTTTGGTATTATTATATTTATCTTGCCTGCTTGCAATACTGAATCCGAAGGGCAGGTAGTATATTTAGAGAATGGAAAACTAAAGTTGGGTTTCGACAAAAACACAGGTACATTACTGGTTTTCGAGGATTTAATCAATTCACATGAATTCCTGGAGACAAATATCACCCACTGTTCACTGTGGGAGTTTGATATTCTTAAGCCTGGCGGGCCTGAGAAAATAAATATGACAGCTGCTACAAAATTCGACCTTTTTAGTCCCAACTCCAGTACCCTTGTTCTGGAATGGAGCGATTTTCCCTCACTTAAAAATAAGAAACTTAAAGTCGTGGCAACAGTAAATCTTGAAAAAGATAAAGCTATGTCGAATTGGAGTATGTTACTGGAAGGTACAAAAGGAATGGAGATAAGTCAGCTTGCTTTTCCAAGAATAAAAGGATTGAAGGATATGGGTGACGAATACCTTGCCGTACCTTTCTGGCTGGGACAGCTCTTTCACAATCCAAGGGAATCTCTCAGGGAGATGCAGACCGAATCATTAGGTCAAAGTGTGGGAAAACAGGCCAATTATTCTTTTAATTATCCAGGACCTCTTTCGCTTCAGTTAGTAGCTTTGTATAATCCCGATACTTATGGCTTGTATATGGCATGTAATGATACAGCAGGCTATAGTAAAAGTTTTTCATTTTCACTTGATGCCGACGATAACTTAACATATGAAGTCATTAATTACCCGGCAATAGATGCGAATTCAGACAAATATTCTCCTGTTTATCAGGCTAATATTGGTTCTTTCAAGGGAGATTGGATGACTGCTGCTGCTCTTTATAAAGAATGGGGAGAAAAGCAATTATGGTGCAAAAATAGCAGGCTTGACAATGATCTGATACAACCTTGGCTGAAGGAGACAGCTCTATGGGTATGGAACAGAGGGAAGTCGGAAAAGGTGCTGGTTCCGGCAATAGACCTAAAAAAGAGGTCAGGTCTTCCTGTAAGTGTTTTTTGGCACTGGTGGCACGGATGCTCATATGATGACGGATTCCCCGAATATATGCCTCCCAGAGAAGGAAAGGAATCATTTATTGCGGCAATGAAAAAAGCAAATGATAATGATGTTAGAGCGATAGTTTACATGAATTCAATACAGTGGGGAACGGAAACGCAAAGCTGGAAAGACGAAAATGCTGAACCATATGCAGTAAAGGATCTAGGGGGTAACACCAGGTCACATGTTTATAATATTTTCACAGGGAAATCGCTTACCAATATGTGTATGGGGACAAAATTTTGGAGAAATAAGTATGCCTCTTTAAGTGACAGTGTTGTGAATACATATCATACCAATGGGGTATATATGGATCAGGCATGTCTCAGCCGCAAATGTTACGATAAAAGCCATAATCATACACGGGGAGGTGGCAATTACTGGGTAAAAAATTATGCTGAGCTTACCAATATGATAAGAGAAAAAACTGATACCATCAGGCAGCCTGTCCTTGCTGGGGAAGGGTGTTGTGAAGTCTGGCTGCCCCACCTGGATGCTTTCCTTACATTGAGGGTCAGCATGGAAAGGTTTGCTGGTGTGGGTAGCAGGGAGCCTATCCCCTTTTATACTATGGTTTATCATAAGTATGGTGTTCTGTATGGCAATTACTCCTCCTTGCTTGTTCCTCCCTATGATGAATTATGGCCCAGAGAATATGCCCCAAAAGATCCTGAGGCATTACTTAGTGAGGATTTCAATAAGCAGTACTTAATGGAGCAGGCACGTTCTTTTGTGTGGGGCTCACAGCCAACAATCTCTAATTACAGAAACTTCCTGGCTTCAAAAAGAAAAGATGAAATTGATTATTTGATAGAATTAGCAAAAGTGAGGTATCAGGGATTGAAATACTTATTGCATGGGGAGATGTTGCGTTCACCGGAGATGAGTGTTCCAAGTGAAGAGATAGACATATCAAGGTTATCAATTTATGCCGGTAAGACAGGAGGAAGCGTTACTGTCTTTAAAAAAGAAGTTCCTTTAATATATTCAGGTACCTGGAAATCTGATGATAATCTGCTTGGAATAGCAATAGCGAGTATCAGCGATAATCCTTTTCAGCTAAATTTCAATCTAAATTCTGATGATTATGAACTTCCGGCAAAAGGTGATATTTATATTATTGATATTGAGGGAAGAAGGTTGTTATCTTCATATTCTGACAAGAAAGTTCAGGTAAACTTTTCACTCCCACCCAAGGGCTTATGTATTGTGGAAATAACTCCTAATTAGTGTTTGACCGAAAACTCCAATTCCGTCGTTATGATCATCTTAAAAACCCGTCACTTACATGAGTAAACTCCTGATTTTTAAGATTTCACAAGCCTAGAACTTGGAATTTTCCATTCAAACACTTAGTTTCCGTTCAGGCACTAATGATAAATAATAGGAACAAATAATTCTTCTTATTTTTGTCATAGCTAGAAAAAAAGTAAGCCCGATTTTGAGACATGTGTCCCTTTTCGGGCTAATTTTTTATATAAATATAACAATAATGGTTTGAATAGACACCGTTTTATTTTCTTAGGAATGTGCCAAGAAATATTCATGATATAATAATCATTAATCAATTGTTGAGCTTAGTCTAAAAACCCCTGACAGGGTTATATTTGCAAAATACTAAAAAGTAAAACATCTGTAAAACAGCTAATTAACAAACCCTGTCAG
>JAOZNO010000503.1 GCA_029933755.1 Bacteroidales bacterium
AGGCAGTGAACAAACAAAAACATTTACGCTTTCTCTTACAAATGGAAAAAACATACTAAAAGCCACCGCTTTTAGTAATCAGCGTACTGAGAGCAAGCCCGATGAAATTGTCGTCTTCTACAAGGGGGTACAATCAACAGCTAACTTATACATGTTGGTAATAGGTATTGATAACTACAAAAACCCCAAATATAAACTAAACTATGCTTTGGCAGATGCATCTGCTTTTAAAAAGCAAATTGAACTGGGTAGCCAAACTATTTTTGGCAAAACAGAAGCAATTTACTTATCAGATAGTAAAGCCTCAAAACAGGGAATTGTTCTGGCATTTAATAGTATTAAAGCAAAAGCCCAAGCCAATGATGTTTTTATTTTTTACTATGCCGGGCATGGGGTAATGAGCGAAGAACAAAAATCAGAATTTTACATAGTGCCTTATGAAGTTACCCAGCTTTATGGAAATAATGGACTGTTGCGTTCAAATGGTGTTTCTGCTAAAGAATTACAGGCTTTTTCAAAGGATATAAAAGCCCAAAAGCAACTATTTATATTTGATGCCTGTCAAAGTGGTGGCATGGTTCAGCATTTGGCCATGCGTGGTGCTGCTGAGGAAAAAGCCATAGCGCAATTAGCACGTAGTACAGGTACTTTTTGGCTGGCTGCAAGTAATTCTGAGCAGTTTGCTACAGAGTTTTCGCAATTAGGTCATGGTTTATTTACCTACACCCTTTTGCAAGCACTAAAAGGTAAGGCAGACGGTAGCAGCAAAGACAAAAAAATAACCGTAAAAGAAATTAGTGCCTATCTGAACGATATGGTACCGGAATTATCACAAAAATATAAAGGTTCCGCCCAGTACCCAAATAGTTATGGTTACGGGCAGGATTTTCCAGTGGTTATTGTGAAGTAGTGAAAATAAAGTTTTAAATAAAATAAAGAAAAATGAAAAAGTTAAGTATTGTTTTAATTCTAAGTATAAAAAAATATAAAATGAAAAAAATAATTCTATTGTTATTATTCTATTTTGTCATATTAAGTTCACATGCTCAAGTTCATAAAGATTATTATAACAATGGACAACTAAAAATAATTGGTAACATTAAAGATGGGAAACAAGTTGGAAAATGGAAGGTATACTATGAGGAAGGACAATTAAAGATGATTGCGAATTTTTCGTATGGAAAGCTAGTAGATGAATATAAAGAGTACCATAAAAATGGTCAACTAGAAGAGTATGGCAGCTATTCAAATGGGAAAAAAACAGGAGTATGGAAGTATTTCCATGAAAATGGAAAAATAAGAGTTATTGGTTTTTTCTCTGTTGATGAACAAAGTGGAGAGTGGAAATATTATAGTGAAAATGGAATACTGGTAAAAAATGGTCATTGGTTAAATAATAAACAAAGTGGAAAATGGAATGAATACTATGAAAATGGACAATTAGAACGAGTTGGAAGTTTTGATAAAAATGGTAAAAAAACTGGAAAATGGAAAGAATACTCTAGCAAAGGTGTATTAGAAATGGAAGATTATTTTACTAATGGGAAAGTCATGGTTGCTGATAATTGAATGAAAAATAACAATTTGTACATACAATATTAAAAAATAATAGCTGATATGGCTTCTGGCCTTTCGCAAAAAAATATAAAGGCACAGAAAAGTACCCGAATAGTTATAGCTACGGACAGGATTTTTCTAGTGGTGGTAGTGAAGTGAAATAAATCTGAAAATGATAAAGAAAAACAGGAGTTTTTGAATATAAATTAAGCTTTAAGCAACTTGTATTTGCTTAAAGCTTAATTTATACCATGAAAATATGTTTGATTAATTTAAAGTAAATGCAGTTGTTCCGATTAGATTTCCATTAGTGAAAATGTCAACATAATAAAGACCCGGCATTAACATTTCAGATTTTTGCCAATAGATACACATGTCCTCTTCTTCACCGTTGTAGTTTAACATTCTTTTAGCTGAGAAGGCAATTTCCTTACCTTCAAAAGTAAATAAATCTGATTCCGTTTCAAACAGTACATATTTATCAGGTTTGGCAATTCGCAGGTATACCCATTTTTCACCTTTACTTGCTATTACATTTTCATCAACTGTAAAACAGACCTTAATTTTTTCAAGTTTTGAAATTCGATTCGTATTTTTTCCTCTTTTGTTAATTCCCGAGGCTGAAAGGTTCATTGTTTTCAGGGCAGAGGCTTTTTGTACAGTACCCTCCAGGCTGTCTCTTTCTGTACTCAATTCCTGATTTTCTGACATTACTATCCGGTACTCATTTTTTACCTGTGCATTTTCTTTAATTAACTCAGTGTTTTTAGTGTAAAGTGAGTCAATTTGAACAATATAGCTACGCATTATTTTTCGGAGTGTACCCAGCTCTTTTTTATATTCTTTTATTTTCGTAGAATTAGATGATTTTACATATTTCAGTTGATCAATTAATTCTTTTATTCGTACCTGCTCACTTGAAAGCTTAGCATTTAATGTGTCGTTATTTGTTCTTAAATCATCATATTGTACTAATAATTCTTTCATTTCATTACTGATATCCTGTTTCTCAGTATTACTTTCTTCAAGTTGTACAATAATTTCTTCAGTTCTGTTTTTTTGTTGAATTTTATCAATAATGAAAAAAACAACCAGTAAACCCAGTAAGATGATAATTATTAACTGAATTTTTGATTTATTCTTTTGTTCGTTTTCCATAAGTCTATTTTATTTTTTCTGCAAATTTAAATATAATATTTGAACTGATAAATTATACAATAGTAATGTTTTTGTTATTTATATTCAAAAAATATACCTTATTGTAAAAACAAAGCTCTTATTATATTTTATTTTTGAAAAAAGCGGAAGCTAAAAGCTCCATTTTAGTCTTAAATAGGCAAAAGTAGCATCATTTCTAATTGTTTCACCAGTAATTGGGTCAGGTGATTCGCCACTAAAGGTTTGGATGACTATGGAAGAAAATAAATTATCAGTGAAAGAGTAGTCAAAAGAAGGGCCGAAAAAGTAACCTTTTATTTTAGGGTAGTACATTCCGGCAAAGTTTGCAGTGAGTAGGGGACTTATGTTAAAACCCAGCTGTCCAAATAGGTTATATTCTGTAAATGATAGGGTTTTTACTGAAAGTGGCTGGTAATAATACTGATAAAAGCTATTTATTCCATCAGAAGGGATATCTGTATATAAAAATTCAAATTGCAAATTTAAAGTATTTGGGAACATGTAACCTAAAGATACCGAAGCAATAAACTGTTCAGTGACACTAACCAAATTATTAAAAGGATACAGGTAAGTTAATTCTCCTTTGAAATCCAGACTCTTAATTGCACCTGACCATCCTGCACCAATTGCCAGTTCATTATCTTCAAATATACCTGTTAACAATTGAAAATCGTAATTCCATTTATTAAAACGCCAAAGTGCTGCTATGGTAATTCTTTCTTCTTCCTTATTTGTCAGGGTATCCACAGTAAATGAACTTATTTTTGCCGCTAATTCAATTGAGGAAGCCATTCCTGTGTAATACTGTAGTCTGATTGCATCACTTCCCGGTTTCTCAGGATAATCAAAATCGAAAAATGAATAGGCATTAAACAGATCGTTAGGGTTCCAAACATAATTTTTACCCCAATTTATTCTTTGTCGCCCCAGGGTAGCACTAAAATTACCTGTTTCGTATTGTAAATAAATACGATCTATTCCCATATTCAGGATTACTGATTCTTCATTTATCACATTCCTACTTAAATTCATCCATCCTTGTTCCGCATTAAGTAATAATTCGTCATAATCAGGTATGAGCTTAACACTTTCACCTGTAAATATTCTGTTTCTTAGTCCTAAATTAAATCTCCATTTATCATTTGGATACCAGTTAAAATTTAATCGGTTATTAATCAAATTATCGTTTAACCAAACACCTTTAATTTCCTCAAACTGAACAGACTGCATATTGGTAA
>JAOZNO010000504.1 GCA_029933755.1 Bacteroidales bacterium
TCTACTCCGAAAAGTATATTTTTCTGTATTCAGCCGCTAAGCGGGTTCTTAACAAGCAGATATACAGAATAATACACTCTTGCCTTTAATAGAATTACCCGCTAAGCGGCTTTTCGGAGTGCCGTCAACTATTTATTGCAAATATAGGAACATATCTCTTAAAAATATTTTAACTTGCCTCCTTTTAGGAATCTAAATTTAATAATATGAAAACTTTATATTTATTGATATCAATATTCATTTTATCGACATATGCCAATGCCCAATTTTATAAATTATCAGAACCATTTAGTCATACCTATTCAATTGTTGCTATTGATGAGGAAACAGGAGACATGGGTGTTGCTGTGCAATCGCACTGGTTTTCGGTAGGTAGCCTCGTAATATGGGGTGAAGCTGGTGTTGGTGTAGTTGCGACACAATCTTTCATCAATGTTTCGTTTGGTACTCGTGGTTTAGAAATGCTCAAAAAAGGATTTAGCCCGCAACAGGCTATTGATTCATTGATTGCTTCAGATAATGGAAGAGATGTTCGACAATTGGCAATTTTGGATAAAAATGGAGATGTGGCAGTATATACGGGGAAGAATTGTATTCAGTTTGCCGGACATATTAAAGGTAAAGGATATTCAGTACAGGCAAATCTGATGGCTAGTGATAAGGTTTGGCCGGCAATGTCAAAAGCATTTGAAAATACCAAAGCACCTTTGGCAGAAAGAATGTTGGCAGCATTAAAAGCTGCTGAAAATGAAGGTGGTGATATTCGGGGTAAGCAATCTGTAGCGATGTTAGTAGTAAGGGCTAAACCAACAGGAAATGTATGGGAAGATCGAATAGTTGATTTGTGTATTGCTGATCATAAAAATCCCATAATAGAATTAGAACGACTTTTAAAAGTACATCGGGCATATGAGCATATGAATAATGGTGATCTGGCTATGGAAGTTGGAGATAGTGAATTGGCAAATAAAGAATATGCTGCTGCGAATAAACTCATGCCCGAAAGTGAGGAAATGAAGTATTGGCAGGCTGTTACTTTTGCCAATGAGCATAAAATGGATAGGGCATTAGAACTTTTTAAAATCATCTTTGAAAAAAATCAGAACTGGAAAATTCTAACACCACGAATTGCTGATGCTAAATTGCTAAACGTTTCAAAAAAGGATATGGAAAGAATAATGAAATGTGATGAATAGCTTTTATAAACTACCACAAAAGATAATAATTAGTTAATTGGTAGTTTTCATATTTAATCTTGTATCCGCAGAGTCACAGCGTGACTGGTTAATAAACAGCAAGTTGATAAAATTCCGTATCACTTTTATTTGAAAAATCACACCGTGACTACCTGTCGCTAAATGGTAGTTTGCGTATTTAAGATTTAATGTAAATCTCCACTTTTCTCCTTTTATCTTTTACTTTTGTCTCTTATTTTAAAAATATATGAGCAAAATATACTTAGATTACAACGCCACCACTCCAATTGATCCGGAAGTGGCAAAAGCCATGCAGCCTTATTTAACAGAGCATTTTGGTAACCCGTCCAGCATACATGAATACGGTGCAATTACAAAAAGAGCAATTGAAAAAGCAAGGATACAAGTTGCCGAATTAATTAATTGTAAAGCTTCAGAAATTATATTTACCAGTGGAGGAACTGAATCAAACAACTATTCGATTAAAGGTTCTGCTTTTTATTTGAATGAAAAAGGAAACCACATCATCACATCCAGTGTAGAACATCCGGCAGTAATGGAAGTTTGTGCATATCTTGAGAATAATGGTTTTGAAATCACTTATCTTCCTGTAGATGAATACGGAATGGTACACATTGATGAGTTGGAAAAGTCCATTAAACCCGCAACGATACTAATTAGCATTATGCATGCTAATAATGAAATAGGTACACTACAGCCTATTTCTGAAATAAGTAAGATTGCAAAAAAACATGCCATCAGGCTACATACAGATGCTGCACAATCTGTTGGAAAAGTAGTTGTAGACATTCAGGAGATGGGTGTAGACTTACTTTCCATTGCCGGACATAAGCTTTATGCTCCAAAAGGTATTGGTGCATTGTACATAAAAGAAGGAACTAAGCTTGAAAAGCTTATGCATGGTGCAAACCATGAGTCAAATTTACGTGCAGGAACAGAAAATGTACTGGAAATTGTAGGACTTGGGAAAGCTTGTGAATTAGCTGGGAATAATTTTCAGAAGAAATATTCGCACATGAAGAATCTACGTGATAAGCTCTACTTCAGTATTTTAAAAGAACTACCTGAAACAAAACTTAATGGTCACCCCGAAGAGCGATTACCAAATACGCTAAATGTTAGTTTTCCCGGTGTTGAGGCAAATACATTATTAAGCAATATGAAGGGGCTTGCTGCATCAGGTGGTGCTGCATGTCATTCTGAGGGTATTGATCTCTCATTAGTAATTAAAGCAATAAAAGTACCTGTGAATATTGCTATGGGTACCATTCGGTTATCAATAGGGAAATATACAACTGAAGAAGAAATCAATCAGGCATCAGAAATTATTATTAATAATGTTAAAAAATTAGCAAAAAGAGATATGATAAATACCGTAAAATTAACTAGTTATTCAAGTGGATTGGGTTGTGCTTCAAAAATGCAGGCTGATTACTTACAAGAAGTTTTGGCAGATTTGCCTGTTTCAAAGCACCCTAATGTATTAGTTGGCAATAGTACTTCTGACGATGCTGCTGTTTATAAAGTAAGTGATGATGTTGCGATTGTACAAACCGTTGATTTTTTCGCTCCAATTGTGAATGATCCATATCATTTTGGTCAAATTGCTGCTGCTAATGCTATTAGTGATATTTATGCTATGGGGGCAACACCTATATTTGCATTAAATGTTGTAGGTTTTCCTGAAAAGACATTATCGCAGGATGTGTTGAAACAAATATTAAAAGGTGCAAGTGATAAAGCCGCCGAAGCAGGTATTGAAATACTTGGAGGACACACTGTTAAAGATGATGAACCTAAATTTGGTATGACGGTAACGGGTACCATTCATCCTGAAAGAATTATGGATAATGCCGGTGCAAAACCAGGTGATGCACTGGTATTAACAAAACCACTTGGTAGTGGAATTATTACTACAGGTATTAAAAACGGGCTTGTAAACGAGGATCTTGAAACAAGAGCGATTGCTGTTATGAGTCAACTAAATAAAATGGCTGCTGAAACGATGAAGGGATTTCCGGTTAATGCATGTACTGATGTTACTGGTTTTGGTCTGCTTGGTCATTTAAGCGAAATGACTGTTGGAAGTAAAGTAAATTGTTCTATTGAATTTAGTAAATTACCATTTATAAATGGTCTTTTTGATTTGCCAATTGTTGACTTAATTTCAGGAGGTACTAAAAGTAATACTTCTTTTGTGGCAAGTAAGGTTAATTACGATAATCGGTTTACAGAACTCGATAAATTTATAATTAATGATGCACAAACATCCGGCGGTTTATTAGTTAGTCTGCCTATGGAGTTTAAGGATGATTTTATTCAAAAATGTAAGGAAAATGGTTTAAATGATACTTCATTTATTGGAACAATGACCGAAAAAGGTGATGGGAAAATTAATGTCAACAAATAAATCTGGTTACTATTCAGTATGCTTATAGACCTCATAAACAATTATATGCCACAGATTTACAGATTAAAAAAATCAATTTTATTGATTTTCACAGAAAAATAAGCTTTGCTTGTTTTAAAATCTGTGAACAGCTTCAGCCCTCAACGCAGTTAATCTGTGGCATTTTTTTTGACAATTAGGTGGCTGAGTAGTTACTAAATCTGTAAATTGCAAACACCTTTATTTGCACACTACTCCGTCTTAAAAAAGACTGTATAAAAACAAAAAATGCAAATGAGTCTTTTGAGTTGCCTAGTGTATTTGAGGATTTAGATTTTGAGCAACAACGAAGAAGTCGGACTTTATA
>JAOZNO010000015.1 GCA_029933755.1 Bacteroidales bacterium
GATTCCGCATCACCATCTCCATAGTTAATATTATTAGCAGTATGATAGTTTACTCGTGAAACACTTTCGTCATCCGTCATGTCACGCCACTTTATACGTCCTAATGAATCTTTATCACTTACTGAACCATCATCATTTCTTTGTACTGTTTTAAAGATATTACCTCTAAATGGTCTAAAACCCTCTAAATCCTCCGAAGACATAGGCCTATAAACATCTAAACACCACTCGTTTACATTACCAGCCATACAATAAAGACCATAATCATTTGGCCAATAAGCATCAACAGCTGCAGGTATTGAAGCATTATCATTTAACGCTCCAGCAACTCCCATCATATCACCACGTCCACGCTGGAAATTACCTCTGAATTGTCCCATATTTTGTTTTGTATCATTCCTTACAAAATCACCATTCCATGGGTATAATCTTCGGTTATATATCCGCTCAGGTGAACCTGTTGAGTTTCCGATTAAAGCTAAAGCAGCATATTCCCACTCAGCTTCTGTAGGGAGTCTATATTTTGGCAACATAATACCGTCTTCCATATTTGCATGACGTTCACCACCATCAAGTGTAGGTAACATTTCGTTTACACCACTTTCATATTGTCCTGCAAGATATGCTTGCGTATTAAAATTATCCTCATCAACCTGATTAGGATTCATATCAAGTATACCTTCTTCGATTAGCATCATTTCATTTACCCTATCTGTACGCCATGCACAATAGTCAGTAGCTTGCAACCAGCTAACTCCGACCACTGGATAATTATGATAAGCAGGATGTCTAAAATAATAATCAACGTAAGGTTCATTATAGGCAAGTCTTTTTCTCCAAACAAGCGTATCAGGCATAGCCTGGAAATATACGTTAGGATAACTTACAAAAACCCTTTGTATCCAGTTCATGTATTCACGGTAATCAACATTTCGTACTTCCGTCTCATCCATATAAAATGAAGCAACTGTATATCTTCTGGGTATATTATTCCAATCATAAATTACGTCTGGTTCTGTTCTTCCCATTATAAAAGTACCACCTTCAATTAGTACTAATCCTGGTCCATCTTGTTGTTCAGCATAGTCAACAACTTCAAATCTACCCATATCAGGGTCATTATACGCCCAACCGGTTGTATTCGATTCATTTCCTAATCCAACTCCGCCACCGCCACCGCCACAGGATGTTAAAGAAACCAAGACACTAAAAAGTGTGAGTGTTAGTAAATTCGATTTAATCTTCATAATAATTTTATATTATTTTATACGCAAATATAACTAAAAAACCGGACAACTTATTGTACTGTAATCCTTAATTTTTTTTCTACAATTAAATAAATAGCTCAATGATATTTCATGAGTGCCCAAAGAATGTCCAAAAAAGCTTGATAATGTTGCATCATAACTATATCCGATTTTAAATTGTTTTGCATCCATGTGAAAGGATAAAACCAGAGCATCATAATGCAGTTTTAAATCCTGCCTAAAGAACACACCAAGTGCAATACTTGAAATGTCAAAATACATGCCATAATACAACATATTAAAATTTTGCTGTTGAATATATACCACATTTGGTTCCAAAATATAGCTTGAGCTTTTTGAGTCGTTCTTTATTATTGGAAAAGCAGCACCAATATGTGCTGTAATTTTCATAGGTAAAATAAGATTATGTTCTGCTACAATGCTTTGAGGAATATGGCTAACATTTACTCCGAAAAAATATTTTTTATAATTAAATAACATTGAAGCTGAAAAATCGGGTGTAAATATTGCTTGAATGTTAATACTTTCTGAGTTTGGAAACACAACACCAAACCGCGAATCAATCATATCAGCAAAAACAAGATCATTTGCATTTACACTTCGCTGATATATAGAAGCTTCCAGTGCTAATTTTAATGATATATTTGAATTAATTTTTACTTTGTATGCATATATAAAATCAGCATTTAACATACTAAACACGCCACCTCCCTGATCATCTTTCATCATTCTTATACCCAATCCACCATGTACTATTTCAGAGTACTGATCATAAGACACTGAATAAGTCACATAAGGAAATTGTACCCCCGGCCACTGATTTCTATACGAGACCATTATTCTGGGACAGTAATCAGTTCCGGCATAAGCTGGATTTAGATACAGTCTATCAGAGAATAATTGTGAAAATTGAACATCCTGTGCAATTAACATATTACTATTAATTACTAATAACAAAATAGTAATCCATACTAAAGCAATATTTTTTTTAATTCTCACCATATTCGTAATGATACCCATATTAATGAACTCGATAGAATAACAATAATAGTTTCTCAATAATGATATATTTAGTGCCTGAATATGAAACGACAACTATCAGGTTAATAGCACTATAGCATAAAACATCGACATGAATATTTGATCATTAATCGTCATTCGCTTTGCTGTCATTAATGGTCATTTTTGTAATACTTTAATAATAATCACTTAATGACAAAATGACCATATATTCAAAACATAATTGTATCAAAAACCTTTATAGAATTAAGACCATAGAGTTTTCGTTCAAAAACTATTTAATAATATTGTGCTAAACTCAAATTCGTAAAAAACAAATTTACTATCTTGCATTATTCAAAATTATTATATTTTTGAATAATATAGCTTAAAAGCAAAGCATGTAGCTATAACGCAAAATTGCTAAAAATAATTTATTAAAATAAAAAATTGTGCAAAAATTACAATTTATTAGTGTTTTAATACTTATTGTGGTTATTGAAAGCCAGGTAAGTTCACAAAGTATCACTATAAACAGAGATTTATATTGGGTAACACCTTTAAAAGAAACAAATACTTACAAAAGGTTAATTGATGATAAAACCCAAATATATAATATTTTCAAGTTTAAGAATGCTGATTATAACCAAAGAGAAGACTTTTTACCTTTTTACTATGAGTTAATTAAATTAAATTTTGAAGATTATACTGTTAAATTAACAAACATGAAATTTGTTCTTCTAACAAATGATGAAAAGAAATTAATCAGTAAAAGTCAAATACCTTTCAATATTGAGTTTAAACAAGAACTTTTATATCAAAAGAAAACGCCCCATTTATCATTATCAATTTTTCCTTTCAAAAAAAACATACAAACGGGTGAGCTTTATAAATTAACAAATTTCACATTAATTATAGATAAAACCAATAATGAAAATCCTAAGATAAAAACAAAAAAAGCGTATACAACAAGTTCTGTCTTAAGTTCGGGCAGTTGGTTTAAAATTAAGATTAAAGAAAGTGGCATATACCGCTTAAGTTTTGATGACTTAAAAAATCTGGGAATTGGCAATCCTCAAAATGTACGTATCTTTGGAAATGGTGGAGCAATGCTATCCTACTACAATGATGGCACACAGCATGATGACCTATCGGAAATTGACATACTCATTAAAGATAATTATGTTTTATTTTATGGTGATGGACCAACCCAGTGGGAATATAACAGTTTAGATGGAATATTTAATCAGAAACTAAATTTATATTCTGATTACGCCTATTATTTTTTAAGTTCTGACTACAACAGCGGCAGTGATAATAGTATTAAAACAGAATTACAGTCAAATAAGCCCATTACAAAAACTATAAATATTTTTGATGATTTTGCCTACTACGAAACGGACTCGATTAACCTGATTAGATCGGGAAGACTATGGGTAGGCGAACTATTTGATTTTCAAACAGAATATAATTTTGACTTTAACTTCCCAAATCTAATTACAGAAAGTCCGGTAAGTCTAAGCACCTCTCTACTAGCACGATCACCTATTGCAAGTTCTTTTTCAATAAGGTTTGCAGGAGTAGGGTTTAATTCTACTTTTGGATCAGTAAGCTATGATTATGAAAAACTTTATGCCGTTCATAGAAAAAATAATTTTGTAGCTACATCGCAAACAGGAGAAAAAATTAGTGTAAACCTAATTTACAATAAAAGTACAGCGTCATCTTTGGGGTGGTTAGATTATATTACATTAAATGTGCAGAGAGAATTAAAATTTACAGGAAATCAAATGGCCTTTAGAAATATAAGCTCTGTTGGAATTGGTGAAACAAGTGAATTTACGATTTCTAATGCTGATGCAAATGTCCAAATTTGGGAAATAACAAATCCAAACAGGCCAAAAATTGTACAAACAAGTCAGAACACAGCTTACAAAACTTTTAGACTTGATACGGATAGCCTGCGTAGTTTTATTGCATATAATGGTAATACATTTTTATCAGCTATATTAGAAGGTGATGATCTTGGATTAATAGCAAATCAAAACCTGCACAGTATTATGCAAACTGATATGGTTATTGTAAGCCATCCAAAATTTATAAAAAATGCTGAACAATTAAAAAAAATCCATGAAGATCAGGATCAGTTAAAAGTAACACTTGTAAGTACAGAAGAAGTGTATAACGAATTTTCTTCAGGCGCAGCTGATGTTTCAGCCATTAGAAATTTTTTAAAAATGCTTTATGACCGGGCGGCAAATCAAAATGAAATTACAAAGTATTTACTACTCTTTGGCGATGGATCATACGACAATAAACATAACAGTCCGGAAAATACCAATTACATCTTAACTTATCAATCAGAAAACTCATTGCATCCTACCCAATCATTTGTAACAGATGATTTTTTCGGTTTACTTGATGATGGTGAAGGTGGTTCAAGTGGTTTAGTAGATATTGGCATTGGTAGACTACCTGTTACTAATGAATATGAAGCAAACACAGCCATTGAAAAAATTAAGATGTATCTAAACATACAATCCTATGGTGATTGGCGAAATCAACTATGTTTTATTGCTGATGATGAAGATAGTGGTTTGCATATGAGCCAGGCAGACGAATTAACAAAAATTGTAAAAAATAATTATCCAGTTTTCAATATTGACAAAATCTATTTAGACGCTTTTCAACAAGAAAGCTCAGCAACCGGACAGCGATATCCTGAAGTAAATAGAGCAATTGATGATCATATTACAAAAGGCACATTACTATTTAATTATACAGGACACGGTGGCGAAAGTGGTTTGGCAGAAGAACAAATTATTACAATTGACCAAATTAATAAATGGGTAAATCCATACACTCTAACTGTATTTATGACAGCAACCTGCGAATTTAGCCGTTATGATGATTACGAAAAAACGACTGCTGGTGAATATATTTTTCTAAACCCCAATGGTGGAGCTGTTGCACTATTTTCAACCACCAGGCTTGTTTTTGCCTCACCAAACTTTACACTAAATAAGAACTTCTATCAGTATGTTTTTGAAAAAGATCAAACTAGTCAGGAACGATATTGTCTGGGCGATATTATGAGATTAACGAAAAATGCCACAAATGGAGATAATAAAAGAAATTTTAGCCTGTTAGGTGATCCAGCATTAAAACTAAGTTATGCCCAACAGAATATTATTACCACATCAATTATTAAAAACTCAGAAAACACACAAGCCGATACCTTAAATGCATTTGACAAAGTTACAATTATGGGTGAAGTTCATAGTAGCGATGGGGAATTAAATAGTCAGTTTAATGGAATATTATACCCTACAATATTTGACAAATTTAAGACCGTAAAAACACTTGATAATGATGGGGAAGGAAGTTTTGAATATACCGTACAAAATAATAAGCTATTTAAAGGTAAAGCAAGTGTAAATAAAGGTAAATTCAATTTTAGCTTTATTGTACCCAAAGACATTCGATATAATATTGATACAGGAAAAATTAGTTACTATGCAAAAAATGAAACAGAAGCGATTGATGCTTACGGATTTAGTAAGGACATCCTCATTGGTGGATCTTCCGGTAATGACAATGATGACCAAACCGGACCAATTATAAAAATGTATTTAAACGATAACAGCTTTGTATCAGGCGGAATAACAAATAAAAATCCGTCAATACTTGCTTTTGTTGAGGATGAAAACGGAATAAATACAACTGGAAATGGCATTGGACACGATATTGTTGCGATAATTGATGACGATTTAAATCAAAAATTTAATTTAAATGATTTTTATGAATCAGAAATAGATAATTATACAAAAGGAAGTATAAATTACCAGTTGCATGAACTTGCTGAAGGTGAACATAAATTAAAACTTAAAGTTTGGGACATTTACAATAACTCAAATGAGGATTCACTATTTTTTATGGTTGTGAGCGATTCAGAATTTAAAATTAGCCATGTTTTAAATTATCCTAACCCATTTACAACAAATACTTCTTTCTTTTTTGAACACAATCGTCCCAATCAAAATCTAAACACCTTAATTCAAATATTTACTGTTTCGGGAAAAGTTGTTAAAAGTATTCACACTGAAATAATTACTGAAGGTTTCAGATCAGAAGGTATTTCATGGAATGGACTGGATGATTTTGGAAACAGAATTGGAAAAGGTGTGTATTTTTATAAAATAACAGTACAAACCAGTGATAATGAAAAAGCTGAACACTATGAGAAACTACTAATTTTTTAACTATGAGTCCGCTCCGAAAAGTGTAATTTTCTGTATTCAGCCGCTAAGCGGGTTTTTAATAAGCAGATATACAAACTAATACATTTTTACTTTTAATAGAATTACCCGCTAAGCGGCTTTTCGGAGTGCCGTCAACTATGAAATTAATAAATACTTATATTATAGTTGTGATGTGTTAATTATTTTAATTGCGTAAAATAAAATTATAATTTTGACGTTTGTAAATTTGATAAAGCTATATCAAATTACCATAAACAACCTAAATAAATATGATGATTAATAATAATACAATTAAGGTTCTGCTCTTAAGCCTAACAATAACAGCAACGGCTTTTACAGGAAAAGCACAAATATCTACACAAGACTTAAACGGGCGTGTAAATACAATAACTTCGGCTGTTCCATTTTTGATGATTACACCTGATTCCAGGGCAGGTGGAATGGGAGATTTAGGTGTAGCAACCAGTCCTGACGTAAATTCAATGTTCTGGAATGCTGCAAAATATTCAATGATTGAGGATGAAGCCGGAGTGTCTATTTCTTATACTCCATGGCTAAGAGCATTAATTCCTGATATTAGCCTTACCTACTTATCGGCATATAAAAAATTTAAAAGAAATCAGGTAGTTGCAGCAAGTTTAAGATATTTCTCACTAGGAGACATTACTTTTACTGATATAAGTGGAACTGAGATTAGTAGTTTCCGGCCTAATGAGTTTTCTTTTGATGTATCGTATTCCATGTTATTTACCAAAGGGCTTTCAGGTGGTATTGCTCTAAGATATATTTATTCAAACTTAACCGGTGGAATATATAGTAATAATGTAGCAACACATCCAGGAAATTCTGTAGCTGGTGACATTTCAATGTATTACACAAAAGATGTAAGCGTTGCTAATAGGAATAGTAATATGTCATTCGGCATGAACATATCAAACATAGGATCCAAGATTTCCTATACTGATGATTCTGAATCAAATTTTCTACCCACTAATTTAAGACTTGGAGGAACATTTACTCATGAATTTGACGAATATAATAAACTAACATTTGGGATGGACTTTAATAAACTATTGGTTCCAACTCCACCAGTTTATGATGGGCAGGGTACTTCACCCGATAATATTATAGCTGGAATGGATCCAAATGTTTCAGTTCCGGTGGGTATGTGGCAATCATTTTATGATGCTCCGGGTGGTACAACTGAAGAACTTAGAGAAATTAATATTGCAACAGGTTTAGAGTATTGGTATAATCAAAGATTTGCATTACGAACGGGTTATTTCTATGAACATGAAACAAAAGGGAACAGAAAATATTTCACTGTTGGCATTGGTCTTAAATTAAATGTATTTCAGCTCGATTTTGCTTATTTAATTACTACACAACAGCGTAATCCTTTAGAAAATACCATGAGATTTTCATTACTATTTAACCTTAAATCTCTTAAAAACTCAGGAACAACAGGTTCTGACACTGAAAGTTATTAAAAATAAAACCCAAATAGAAGTGGTTTAATAATGTTCCTATTACTGTAAAATGGAAATAAGTACCCTCACAAAATTAATTGTATATTTACTTTTCAATAACTTACTAACTGCTAAGAACTTGCACTAGTGCGTAAGCAACATTAAATAGCACTTAGTGCTTATAATCACATATTAATTAACATTTCAACATTATATTTACGGATGAGAATAGGTTTTGGTTATGATGTACATGAGCTAAAAGAAGGAGAAAGCTTAATTATTGGTGGAATTAAAATTGAACATTATAAAGGAACTATTGCTCACTCAGATGGTGATGTATTAATTCATGCAATTTGTGATGCGTTACTGGGTGCTGCAAATTTACGTGACATTGGTTTTCAGTTTCCGGATACCAAAGAATCGTTAAAAGGAATTGACAGCAAAATTCTATTAAAAGAAACATTTCGACTATTAAAGCTAAAAGGCTATTCAATTGGAAATATTGATTCAAGCATTGTTCTTCAAAAGCCGAAATTAAAGGACAGAATTCCTGAAATGCAGAAGATCTTAGCAAAAATTCTGGAACTTGATTCAGAAGATCTAAGCATTAAAGCCACCACAACTGAAAAGTTAGGTTTTGTTGGACGTGAGGATGGTGTTTCTGCCTATGCAACAGTTTTAATTGAGAAAATCTAATTGAAACTGGTAATTATTCACTATTACTATTAAAACAAATCGTGTGAAAAATAAAAAAACAATAGTTATTGGAGCAAGTCCAAAACCAGAGAGGTATGCATACAAAGCAGTTACACTTCTGAAAAGACATGATTTTCCAGTAATTGCCCTGGGTATTAGGAATGGTAACATTAATGGTATAGAAATTATTAAAGACAAGCTTCCGCATAAAGATATTCATACAGTTACTTTATATGTTGGTGCTGACCGTCAAAGTAATTATTATGAATACATATTAAGCCTTAAACCAAAAAGGATTATTTTCAACCCTGGCACAGAAAATTCTGAATTATTAAAACTTGCACAAGAAAATAATATTGAAACAGTTGAACACTGTACCTTGGTTATGTTAAATTCGGGAATATTTTGATTTTTATAAAATGGTTAAATTGTTATATTGTTATATTGCTAAACTGTTATAAAATTATACTTTTGCAGCCCTATAATAAATCATTAAATTCCCCAACAGTTAATAATTATGATCGATACTATTGAAACTACAGAACAATATAATGAAGTTATTGAGAAAGAAGATGCTGTTTTATTCTATTTTTCGCATGAGCAATGCAATGTTTGCAAAGTATTAAAGCCAAAAGTTGCCAAAATGCTTACTGATGAATTTCCTAAAGCAAAAATGTATTATTGCGATATAAAAAATAGTGCAGAACTAGCAGCTCAGAATAGTATTTTTGCTGTACCAACCATCGTTATTTATTTTGGAGGAAGAGAATCAATAAGAAAAAGCAGAAATATTGGTATCAATGAGCTTAGGGAGCATTTTGAAAGACCTTACGGGATGATTTTCGAATAAAATCCATGTTTAATTCAAAAAAAGCCCAATCATTTCTGAAAGGGCTCTTTTATTTCCTTGATTTTATTCAGACAAAGAAGCCGTAAGTAGTTTCTTTTTTGCTGTTACAACTGAACCAAAAATAGCATCGAATTCCTCCGGGCCTCCTCCATCATCAACCGTATATTCAAATACAATCTCAAGAAGATTATCAGAAATTACCCCACTACCCACAATTGTATACTCTCCACCAAGCGTTTGGCTTGGAATGGTAAGTGTATTTCCAGCAAGAGTAGCATATACCTGATCTGAAGTTACAGACGCTAATTCATGGAAATTCGTAAAAATCACTTTTGTTGTCTCCTGAGGGTCTTTAGCAATTGATACTTTAGGAAAAGACTCAATACCATTAACATCCGTAATAGTAGCTTGCCATTCCTTTGTAATTGCATCTCTTGGGTCAGCAAAATCCTCTAAATCATCTGTACATGATTGAAAAAAGACTACTGTTAAAAGCATCGACATTAAAATTAATCCTATTTTTTTCATATTATTTATATTATTAATTCTTTTATAAAGAGAACTATTAATTCCTTGATTTATTATTCCTTTTTTACAATTTACAATAAAAAACATTTAGAAATATACAAATCTAATATAAATTATGACTCAAAACTTGACTCGATAATATCATCATCTGCAAAATTTGGAAGTGTAACCTTAAGCAATGGGTTTTCCTGCATAGCCCTTTTGATTGCAAATACAGATTCTTTGTTTCGTGCCCAGCTTCGTCGTGATATACCATTATTTACATCCCAAAACAACATTTGTTTTAAACGCCTGTCCGCATCTTTAGAACCATCAAGCAACATCCCGAAACCACCATTCATAACTTCGCCCCAACCAACACCACCACCATTGTGAATTGAGACCCAGGTTGCTCCTCTAAATGAATCACCAATTACATTTTGGATAGCCATATCTGCTGTATAGCCAGAACCATCGTAAATATTAGAAGTTTCACGAAAAGGTGAATCTGTACCAGAAACATCATGATGATCGCGACCAAGCACAATTGGTGCTGAAATTTCACCACTTGCTATTGCATTATTAAAGGCTTCGGCAATTTTAATCCGGCCTTCAGCATCTGCATACAGAATTCTGGCTTGTGAACCAACAACCAGTTTATTTTTACCAGCCTCATCAATCCAATGAATATTATCCTGCAACTGCCCTACAATTTCTGCAGGTGCTGTTTTTGCAATTTTTTGAAGAACATTTGATGCTATTTTATCTGATTTTTCTAAATCTTCTGCTTTGCCCGAAGTACAAACCCAGCGAAATGGGCCAAATCCATAATCAAAAAATAATGGTCCCATAATATCCTGAACATAAGACGGATATATAAATGAACCATCATCTTTTACGACATTGGCTCCTGCCCTACCAGCTTCTAACAAAAATGCATTGCCATAATCAAAGAAATACATTCCTTTATCACTTAGCTTATTAATAATATTCACCTGCCGGATTAAGGATTTTTGCACATGTAATTTAAATTCATCAGGCTCTTCTGCCATCATCTTGTTTGATTCATCAAAACTCAAACCTGCCGGATAATAACCACCAGCCCAAGGATTATGTAACGAAGTTTGATCAGAACCTAAGTCAACAAGAACATTTTCAGCATAAAGCTTTTCCCATAAATCAACAATATTACCCTGATAGGCAAATGACACGACCTCTTTATTTTCAATCGCACTTTTAACCCGAAGCATAAGCTTATCTAGATTTTCATGTAACTCATCTACCCAGCCCTGCTCATGACGTTTTTTAGCAGCCATAGGGTTTATTTCAGCAGTTATTGAAACTACACCCGAAATAACCGCAGCTTTTGGCTGTGCACCAGACATACCACCTAGTCCCGAAGTAACAAATAACTTTCCCGCAAGATCTTTCTCACCAGGTTTCAATATTTTTCTACCTGCATTTAAAACGGTTATTGTTGTTCCATGAACAATCCCTTGCGGACCAATATACATAAATGAGCCAGCAGTCATCTGTCCATATTGGGTAACACCCAGGGCATTAAATTTCTCCCAATCATCAGGTTTCGAGTAGTTAGGAATCATTAAACCATTTGTTACCACCACACGTGGTGCATCTTTATGCGATGGGAATAAACCCATTGGATGTCCTGAGTACATAACAAGTGTTTGTTCATCTGTCATTTCAGACAAATACTTCATTGTTATAAGGTACTGTGCCCAGTTTTGAAAAACTGATCCGTTACCACCATAGGTAATCAGCTCCTCAGGATGCTGTGCTATTGCCGGATTCAAATTATTTTGAATCATTAGCATAATAGATGCTGCCTGTTTAGAGCGTGCAGGATACTCAGCTATATTACGTGCATATATTTCATATTCAGGGCGAAACCGATACATATAAATTCTACCATATATCTCTAATTCTTTAGCAAATTCAGCAGCCAGTATTTTGTGATGTTTGGGATCAAAATAACGCAAGGCATTTTTTAAGGCCAATTGTTTTTCCTTTTTATTTAAAATATCTTTTCTTCTTGGAGCATGACTCAAATTAGGATTAAGTTTTTTTAATTCAGGAAGATTATCCGGGATTCCAGCTATTATTTGATTTTGAAATTTATTGCTCATATTCTTTCTATTTTTAAATTTGAACAAATTTATAAAACTATTGCTAATTATTGGGTAGTAAAAAACTGTTACAAAACAAAAAAGCTGTCAGAATTGACAGCTTTTTTTACAATATTTTATTTTTTTTATCAATCCTATTCCTCAACTGGTTTTTCTAAAATATGTTTGTCTACTAAAATTCGACCACAATGTTCACAAACAATAATTTTTTTACGCGAAGCTACATCCATTTGCTTTTGTGGTGGTATTTTATTGAAACATCCTCCACAAGCATCACGTTCTACTGAAACCACTCCTAAGCCATTACGAGCATTTCCACGTATTCTTTTGTATGCTGTAAGAATTCGTTCCTCAATCAGCTTTTCAATTTTTTCAGATTTTTTCAGATGCTTCTCTTCATCTTTTTTAGTATCGCCAACAATTTCATCTAACTCACTCTTTTTAAGCTCAAGGTCTTCATTTTTATCCTGAAGTATCGCTTTTGAGTCTTCAATAATTATTTTCTTATCTGAAAGTTGACTAGCGTATTCCTTTATTCGCTTTTCGCTTAACTCTATTTCCAGGTTCTGATATTCAATTTCTTTTGAAATTGAATCGAATTCGCGACTATTTCTGACCTTCATTTGCTGGGCTTCATATTTTTTTATTAAGCCTTCTGACTCTTTTATAGACCCTTTCTTTTCCTGAACCATACTTTGAAGACTTTTCATTTCATCTTCAAAATTACTAACTCTTGTTTGAAGACCTTCTATTTCATCTTCCAGATCCTGAACCTCCAAAGGTAATTCTCCTCTAAGGATTCTAATTTTATCAATCTCAGAATCAACCATTTGAAGTTCATATAATGCTTTTAATTTCTCCTCTATCGTAATTTCAGTCTTACTTGCCATATGCTAATAATAATTTACCGGATTTGTATTCTCTTCTGAAAAATAAAATGCAAAATTAGGGAATTTTTTCGTAAGAATATCATAAAACAGCTCTTTTGTAAACTGTTCGCTTTCATAATGACCGATATCCGCTATTAAAATTTGTTTTTCAGCATCAAAAAACTGATGATATTTAAAATCTCCTGTTATAAAAACATCAGATGATTTACTCATTGCTTTTCCCAATAAAAAACTTCCACTTCCTCCGCAAACAGCTACTTTTCTTATGTTTTTTTCAAGGAATTGTGTATGCCTTATACAATTTATATTAAAAACTTCTTTTATTTTATCAAAAAATTCCTTCTCAGGAATGGGTTCTTCAAGTTCACCTATCATACCTGCTCCAATTTTTTCATAAACATTATCTAAAGGATAAATATCATAAGCAACTTCTTCATAAGGGTGACTTTTTAATAATGCAGAAATAACATTTGATTGTTTATGTGCCGGAAAAATAGTTTCAAACCTTATTTCGCTTTCAAAATGGACTTTTCCCATCTCTCCAACATGTGGATTAGCACCTTCTTTAGCTCTAAATGAACCTTGACCATCCATATTATAAGAACAGTTATCATAATTCCCAATATGACCTGCACCTGCCAAAAAGATCTCTTCTCTAACTTTTTCAAGATAATTGGTAGGTATAAAAGTTACCAACTTTTTTAATTCACCTTTTTGTGGCACTAAAACTTTGGTATTTATCAAATTAAGTTTCTCACATATTTTTGCATTTACTCCCACAGAAACATTATCAATATTTGTATGTGCAGCATAAATGGCTATATCATTTTTAATAGCTTTTATTATTGTTCTTTCAATATAGTTTTTACCATTTATTTTTTTTAGACCCGAAAAAACAATCGGGTGGTGACTAATTACCATGTTTGCCCCACGATCAATAGCCTCTTGAATAACTTCTTCGGTTGTATCTATTGATAAAATTACTGCTGTACATTCATCATGTGGGTTACCTGTAATCAAACCTGCATTATCATAATTTTCCTGTAAGGATAGTGGAGCAACTTTTTCTATTTCACTGATAATTTCTTTAATTTTCACTAGAATAAAATTAAGTTAAATCTTTGTTTTTCTGCCTACTTGCCAATTATATATTCAGACTTATCAAGTTTTGAAAACCTTGCAAGTCTTCTGCCAACTGAAGACTGTCTACTTATTATAATTCTTCCTTAATTTCAAGAAGCTGCTCTTTTATATCTTTAAGAGTTTTAATAATTTCAAAATTATTTATTGTGTCTTCTTTATTCTCACGTAGCTTTTTCTTGGCACCCTTTAAGGTCATTCCTCGTTCTTTTACAAGATGATAGATTATATGAAAATTTTCAATATCCGTTTTTGTAAAGAAGCGATTTCCTTTTTTATTTTTTTTTGGCTTAATAATCGAAAACTCTTTCTCCCAGTACCTTATTAATGATGCATTAACATTAAACATTGCAGCAACTTCGCCAATAGTATAATATAGTTTATCCTGTTTTATTTCTTCCAAATCCATTAGTCTATTTTTTATGTCAAGAAGTTTTGTAAATTTAAGAAATTGCTCT
>JAOZNO010000505.1:0-2143 GCA_029933755.1 Bacteroidales bacterium
TAATTTTCAACTAATCAACACAGTACTTCAAATGCTCGAAATTAAAAAAGAAATAAAACTAAGCACTAGTTTTGCTGAACTTGCTAACAATAGTTTTGATTTCAGAAACCAAATAAAACCAAAAAAACAGTCTGAAAAATTAACACAATTAGCGAGTAAAAAATACTACCAGGTATTTAATGAAAAACACCTTTTTCAAGCTGATTTAAGCATTATTGATCTTTTATTTAACTTAGGATCTGAAAGTTATGGATATTTGGTGGATTAAATATTGGTCATTAATCATTTATTTCACGTAACTATCTAATTGCTAATGACTAATACACTAATGCCAAAACTCTAAATTGATGAATGTATTCATATTAAAACAATATAGTTTCCTGCAGGTACGAATGTCTAAATTTACTAATGACTATTTATAAAATCACCGGAATAATCAATTTCAAAAATTTATTAGGGAATTTAATTCGCTGACCGGGAAAAATCATATTAATATTTTTGTTTAGGAAGTTTTCAAGCCACTTACGTTCCGTTTCCAGTTTTTCAAATGTTAGGTAGGTATCTCCATTACTTTTTACTACAGAATAATTATTTATAGTTAGTTGGGTAGTAAAATCCTCACCTTTAAGTTTACCCTTTATAATCATTTTTTTTGATTCAGAATCAACAATCAGATTGTAAACCCGCCCATAATCTCTTATCTGGCTATCAATCCAGGTAGCAATTAGTGTTTCACGGCTAAATCTTAAAATGTTTGTAATCATTTATTTTTTTCTGAATATCTCAAACCAGAATTAATTACTGCTAATATTTTCGTTTTTTTGGATTTTGCCGATTATTCCAAAATAGTAATAATTCTATTTCTTTTTTTGTGGTTGTACCCTATAAAACAAACTAACCAAGCTATTTACAAATCCCTTTCGTACAGATTTATTTTTACTTGATGCCTCAAACATATATGGATTCCCTTCTATTTGGCTTATTATATTACGAACTTCTTCAGTAAATTTATCAACTTCTTTTGTCGTCCAATTTTCGAGCAAGTATTCCAAAATTTGCGCAAAAGTTCCTTTTGCAGTATATGTCCAAATGATTTTCATAAATATGATTTAGTAATTCAAAGAAATTCTTACAATTCAACATTATACTTTTCTTTCATTTCTTTTTTCACTTCATCATGTGAAAACACATTACCACTCTCAACTTCTTTTACTGCTCTACCGATATCATTTTTTACATCTTCCGGTAATTCATCCCAGAAATCAACATTTTTATCTGAATGAATTTGATTTGTAAGCAAAATATAAATTGCACTTAAAACTTTATTATCTTCAATTTTACTAATTAAATCAATAAGCTCAGACTTCAATTCAATAGTACCCATAGTTATTCATTTTTCACAAAGGTAGCTTATTTTTTCTTCTTCCTCCACCTGTTCTTTTTGTTTACAGAAAAACCAAATTTGCCAAGTTCCGTACCTTGCTTATAATAAAAACCATGTGCGTATGATATAAGCCCTGCCCTATTCAGTTCGAAAGCACCTGTTTCTTCATTTATTAAAGATTCCTCAGCATTAACAGCAACCACCTCGGCAATAAACATATCATGTGTGCCAAGCGGAATAATTTGCTTTACCTTGCACTCAATATTCATTGGCGATTGCTTGATTAATGGAGCTTTCACTTTTTGAGCCTTTTCCGCAGTTAATTTCATCTCATGAAACTTATTAAAATTTTTACCTGATTTTACTCCACACCAATCCGTTGCATGTGCCAAATCTTGAGTAGTTAAATTAATAACAAACTCCATATTTTTTTTTAATATTTCGTACGAGTGCCTGCCCGGTCGAACAGAAATATAACACATTGGTGGATCAGAATTAATAGTACCAGTCCATGATACAGTAATAATATTATATTCTTTGGGGTTATTCCCTAAACTTACCATAACAGCAGGTAGGGGATAGAGAACCGTACCCGGCTTCCATGATATTTTTGACATAATTAAATAAATTATTTTGGATATATTGCTTAAAATTTAAACTAGATGCTTTTCTCGCCTGCCTTTGAAAGGAATAGATTTAAATAACTTTTTGAATAAAAGCGTTTCATATTAAGAAGTTGTTGAAAAATAGGGAGCAGTT
>JAOZNO010000505.1:2153-3969 GCA_029933755.1 Bacteroidales bacterium
AACTGCCCTTTCTCCTACTTGGTAAAGTTTATCGAAAACTTTTGGAAGGTCTTCTTTACTTATCCCTATCCCTGTATCCTGAACTGAAACAATTATTTCCTTCTTCGCTTTATACAATACTGCTAAAGTTCCAATACATTTCACATCCATTGATTCAGCGGTAAGTCTTGCTCTTTTGTCATCAATCAATAAATAATTTGCATTTAATTCTTTATAAAGAATTATTGCCTCAGTCTCTCCTACATCAATTCCGCTTAGCGAGAAATAATTTTTTACTCGCTTTACTCTTTTCGATAGTTCTTTCAATTCTACGTCAAATTCACGTATTTCATTATGACTATTAAGTTCGATCCATACAGCTTCTGGTATAATATAATCAGGGAAAAGTTTTTCGAGAATATCAAGCTTATTTATTAAAATTAAAGATATTATTGGACTTGTATCAGCAATTAACAACATATCTACAAGTTTTTTAGAAGTTCAATCTCTTTTTCAGCATCATTTTTTGTTAATTTAGATAAAGGGATATCTAATTTTGAAAGTAGTTTTTCAAAATCGTAACGATGATAGCCTGCAAGAGTTGCTGCACGTGCTAAGCTGATTTTTTCAAATAAGTACATGCTTACTGCTGCCCAAAACTTTAATTCATCTCCAAATTCTTTTGGTTTTTGATTAAAAGTAAGTAATATGTCAGGCTTAACTTCAATGTTTAACGATAAAGTTTCCATAACTTTTGTTTATTAATAAAAAAAATCTATTACTTACAAAGATAACTATTTGTTTTGTTTCCTCTAAAATTTTTGTGCACTAAATAACAATCTCACTTCATCACCCTTTTCACCTCATACACATCTTCAATTTTTCCTAATCGATCCATTAAATTATTAAGTTGTTTTGAATTTTGAACTGCTGTAACCACAACTCCTTCAAATAAATTATTTTTCCTGGGATGAATAGTTAATGCCCTTAAACTCAGTTTAAATTCTTTGCCAATAATTTCCGTAATTGTATTCGCAATTCCTACCTTGTCCTTTCCGCTAAGATGTAATTGCACACTAAATTTGTCTTTATCAATTCGTTCATTCCATTTTGCCTCTACAATTCTATAGGCATACCGCTTAAACAAGTCCGGTGCATTAGGGCATGTTTTCTTATGAATTTTCGTCCCTTTACTAACCGTAATAAAACCGAATACATCATCACCGGGAATAGGACTACAACATTTTGCCAACTGATAATCAATAGTTTGTAAATTATTTTCAATAATTAAATAATTCTCTGTCGATTTTGACTTTATATCCTCTTTAACAATTTTAATCTCCTCTTCCTCATAAACCTTTTCTTCCGATAATTTATCTGTTATTTCAACAAAAGCTTTCTTTATTTTATGAATATCAAGTTTTCCACTTCCTACTGCCTGGTAAAAATCTAATGCTGATTTAAGATCAAAATGTTCTGCCAATAAATTTATGTTTACATCATTAAAATCAATTTTTAATTGTGTAAATTTCTGTTTTACAGAATCTTTACCAATATCTGAATCTTTATAATCTTTTGCTTTTATGGCTCTCTTAATCTTTGCTTTTGCCCTTGGACTTTTTACAATTTCCAGCCATTCGTATTTTGGTTTTTGTTTTTTTGATGTCAAAACCTTAACTTCATCACCATTTTTAAGCTGATGTTTAATGGTTTTCATTTCTCCATTAACAATGGCACCGGTACAACTTTCCCCAATATTTGTATGTATCGAAAAAGCAAAATCAAGCACACTATATGCTCTGTGCAAACGCCTTAAATCACCATTAGGTGTAAAAAT
>JAOZNO010000506.1 GCA_029933755.1 Bacteroidales bacterium
AATTGATTATTAAATTTCTTTTTAAGTTTTTTATTAACCTCTATTCCATATTTTGATTTGCCATCAACATCCATTGCAAGAAGGTTTAATCCTTTTCTATCAATTGTACCTCCATTTTTCTTGTTTAGTTCTTCCTGTTTTTTCATAAGTCTATCTGACTTTCCAGTTAAAACATCTCCTAAGTGCATAATAATATGCGACTCGTAATCTTCATTTGCATTATTATACATTGCGGAAAGCGACATATCAAGAGCAGAACTAACAATATCTGTTTTAGGAATATAAACTTTATCTTTAAACATAAACAAATCTGCTTTCAAGGTGTTAAAGTCAAGATTGTCAAGCTCTTTAAGGCCGCCAATACTAGTTGATAATTCAGAAAGAGGTTCATAATCGTATATATGTCCATCTTCAAGTTCAAAATGACCTTTTACTCTTATTTTATTAGTTGGAACAGAATCTCCAATTAAAAAGAATCTTGTATGAAGTTCACCTGTGTATATTCCATTTACTTTTTCATAAGTAAGCGCTGTATCTCCAAAGTTATCATTGTCCTTTAAGAATTTTTGAATATTGAAATTACTGGTAATATTTTTGATATCAACTCTTGGTCTTTTCCAATTTCTAGCATCAAATAGCAGTGATGTATTTAAATCTCCATCACACATTTTAAACTTCATTTGGTCAATTACATAAAGACTATCAGAAAAACGGAACTTCATTGATATATCGTCTAAAACATTTTTTTCGTACTCAAGTTTTTTAACAGATAAAGTGCCTCGCATTAGAAATGGAGGAACTCCTAATTCTTTATAATTTGGCAATAATGATTCCGGTACTGTCCTTTTTGATGTATCTTCTTTTACTTTTAGATAATTTCTTAAACTGTTTTCAGTAATAAACTTTTCTTCTTCAAATATACTTGGTTTCCCACTAGTTTTTTTATTACTTGAACGCATGTCATAACTTGGCGTATAAGCATATTGTATTGATTCATCAGTGGTTGTTGCATCTTCAGCCATATATGGAGCTATAAATTCATTTGTGATTGTTCCCAATCTAACTTCAGAGTATACAATAAGCTGCTTGTCTCTTTTTTCTTCTATTATTGTTTCATAAACGTTTAATATCTGTGTTGAGTCAGCCCAAAACTCAAGCCCTCTATAATTGCCATAAGCATCATCAATATCAATGGTATCGCCTTTCATTACAAACAACATTGATAAATCTTTAATACTTAATTCTTCATCAAGCATATCAACAGTTATACCTGTTGCCTTACAATTAAATTGGCTGTTTTTAAATAGCAATGACATTGATTGCTGCTCTATAGAATCTAAATTTATTATTCCTGACGAATGAATCTCTGCATCCAAAATTCCTGTCATGCTATTCATCATAGAATCTGGAACAAAAGGCATAAGCTCAGCCAAATCCAGATGCATGCTTGTATTTATATTATACTCAGGTTTATCAATATTATAAACTTTTGCTTTTCCTTTAATAACATTGCTTCCATTTTGCAAATGAAATGATTTAATATTGAGACCCAATTTTTTCAAATTTATTGTTTTGCCACTTATAACAACATCCATTGATGTGTTTTTCATATTAACATCGAAGCTTGGAACTTTTACTGCCAAATCATTTATTTTTACCCTTTTAGGATTTGGTGTATAGTCAAATTTTGCATAAAAATCATTTACAATAAGAGTGTCATCAACATTAATATCTAGCTTGTTGAATTTCATATTTAAGCTAGTACGCTCGAGCACATAGTCTGTAAAATCATCACCAATTGAATCAGGCAATACTCCTCTTGTTGCAAGTTTAACATCTACATTTCCGCTCATTCTTTTAATACTTGAATCTGGCAAATACTTGTTAAACTCACCAAGATTTACACTCAAGTTGGCTTTAACTTTATATACCGGGTGCTCAATATCCAGAACCGAAAAGGAAAAGCTAAATTTACTTTTATTAGTTTCAAAACGGAACGTTTTAAAAACAATTTCTGTACTTTGGTCAGCTTTTAAATCTCCATTAGTAACTTTACCGGCAAAGGATATATTTTTAAGTTCAGGATATTCGGTAGTAACAATATTTCCACCTTTCATATTGATTTTAACATCCACTTTTGGCATTATACTATCAGAATACACTCCGTTTACTACCATATTCATATTAATAATACCTTCAATTTTTTTTATTCCATATTCATCAAGCATTTCACTTGGAGCATATTTTGTTAGTTCGCCTAAATCAAAAACAGCACTATCAATATTCATATTAGTATAAATCTCATCGCCTACAAAGGCTTTACCTTTAAGATTTATATATGCTCCATCAGTATTTATTTTCAAATTGTTAATTGTCACAGAGTCATGTTCATAACCAAGATCAAAAGCGAACTTGGTTTTATTCATTTTACTGAGATTAGTTTCTGGGTAATTCAAATTGCTTAGTTCCATGCTTCCTTTAGCAAATCCAGCTATTTGATCACCTATCATCTGACCATTTGTAATAATTTCAGGTATATGAATAAATGCTCTGGTATCGGTTGAGTCATCAGTATAATGAACATTTACATTTCGCAATACAAATTCTTTTAATAAAACATTTATAGGTTCAGATGCTACTGTATCTTCTATAACTTCAGTTGTGTCAGTTTCAGTTGGCATTAAAAAATCAATATTTGTAGTTCCATCATTATAAATATCGTACTTAATATTACCATCTTTTACTAAAACACTTAGCACTTCAATTTTATTATAGAGCAATGCTTTTGTCTTAACCTTTAAAAATATATTTCCAAAATATAATATTGTGTCTGCTGGTACATCAGGATGTAATTTTGCAACTGAATCGTTTGCTCCTAAATAGAAACCTGAAATTTTAATAGAGGCATGAGGGAATTGTCGTAACAAGCTAAATGATACTTTGTCTATATCAACAGGAGCTTTAATCTCTTCCTCTATTTTGTCAATAACCAGATGTGCTATTTTGTTTTCAGCAAATTTGGCAATTACTGTAAGTAAAACTATTAACAGAATAATTGTTAGAATAAAATAGAGAAATATTTTAAGTGCTTTTTTCATCGTTTTTTTAACTAAAAGGCTCGGCGGGATTTTAAAACCCATCGAGGCTGTATTTAAATTACCTTCAGAAAGAGAACCAGGATTTTTTTTCATGTTTTAGTGCTTTAATTAAAGTGCTTCCTCGCGGGTTAATTGCTACAACAATACCATCACCATTAATTAAATAACTAGCTGGCACACTTTTAACATTGTACAATACTGCCGCACTATTTTTCCAACCTTTTAAATCACAAACATGGGATGGCCATATCAAGGCATCTTTTTTAACAGCCTCAACCCATCTGTCTTTTTTGACATCTAAGGAAACTCCTAATACAGTAAAGCCATTTCCATTTTTAAATTTTGTGTCCTTGTATGCATCATAAGCTTTAACAACATTTGGATTTTCTCTTCGGCAAGGTCCACACCAACTTGCCCAAAAATCAATTAACACCATTTTCCCTTTCAAGGATGATAATTTAAATTCTGCACCATTTATTGATGTTTGAATAATTTCAGGTGCTTTGTCACCAACTTTTAAAGTTTGAGCAAACATTGTGTTTGTTAATAAAACAAGTAGGACAATTGTAAATATTTTATTTTTCATAATTTAAATTCCAACTAATTAAGTTGCCAATTTAGATATATTTAGTTTATTTTTATAATATTTTGAGAAAAAATTTTAAGTTAAAAGAATTTTGATACTTATCCTGCCTTATACATAAATTACGCAGCACCCTCTAAATCTGCAAGTGAGTTTCAAGGCGTTTAATACGTTTTTCTTTAAATCTAGTTTTATTTTTGTTCAAACAATTCAATATTGAGAGCACTCCGAAAAGTCATCCGATGAACGGCTTTAGCCCTCACTGAAAGTAATGATTTTG
>JAOZNO010000507.1 GCA_029933755.1 Bacteroidales bacterium
TGTTAGATAAAGGCTGTAAATTAAAATAAAGCAATGCTCGGCGATTGGCTTAGCCTGTAAAGACACAAACAGCACAAAATTTGAATCACATTAGTCCGTTAAAAAAGAAAATATATTACATTTGAAATAAAAGTTGATTTTTATAGAAAATGATAAGATAAGGCTTAGCCTTAAAACATAAAACGACTCAGGCGCATCCTAAGCCGAACGAGTATATGAATAAACGAACATGAACATAAACAAGCACTTTAAACACATCAAAGAGTATTTTTCTCCACAAATAATTGGTGAAGTAAATAATGTATATGTAAAACTTGCCATAATAAAAGGAGATAAAGTGCCATGGCATAATCATGTAAATGAAGATGAAGCATTTTATATAATTGAAGGCAGCCTTTTATTTGAAATTGAAGGCGAAGAAAGCTTTGTGATGAAAGAAGGTGATTTTTATATTGTAAAAAAGGGAATTAATTATCGTGTTTCATCTACCGAAGAATGCAAAATAATGCTCATTGAAAATAAAACTACGGCACATACCGGTACTGTTGAATCTGAAATTACAAAATCAGTTGAACAGCAATTAAAATAATGTTTTTGAATGTGTTTATCTTTGAATTATGGGTTTTACCACACAAGTAAATCAAAAAAGTGGTAAATTGTAAGTTAATTCACTAAAAAATACTAATATGAAAACAAAATACTTTTGGACAATCATATTCCTTTCAGTCTTTTTTATTATGCCAGTTGCAACTATAGGGCAAATGAGTGGCAATATTGTTTATGATAAGCCTTATTCTAAAAAGTATAGAAATACTGGAACAGAACAAAAAGTACATCTTTCTGATTCAACTATGTTGGTTCAGGCAAAAGTTCTTATGAATGTTCTTGCAGATGAGTATGTCGTGGTTTTTGGTGTTGCACAAGAAGGTGAAACCGTTTCAGAAAGTAATGATAAAATTACCAAAAGAATTGATAACTTTATTTCAGAAATAAAGAAACTTGGAATAAGCTCAAAAGATTATTATGTTGATTTTATAACACAAAATAGAGTATATGAATATGAAAAGACAGGGAATACTGTATATGAAAAAGAGGCAGGCTTTGTTTTAAAGAAGAATATTTCTATTCATTTCATAGATAAAAAACTAATAGATAATATCACCATAATAGCTTCAAAACATGAGATATATGACCTTATTAAAGTAGATTATATTGTTTTAGACATTCCTAAAATAAAAAAACGTTTATTTGAAGAGGCAATCAAAATTATCAAATCTAAAAAGGATATGTATGTTTCACAAATGAATGTTCAATTACTATCTGCAAGCAGGGTTTATTATGAGAAACATACGAGTTATTATCCTTCTGATTTATATCAGTCTTTTACCGCTTTTGAAACGGGTAAGGTAAAGACTGATTATTATTCAAAAACGACAACGGTTAATAAAAGAAAAATGAAAACCTTTTATTTTAGTCCCGTTCAAAGTGGTTTTGACCTGGTTATAAATCCGGTGATAATTGAACCGGTTATACAATTCAGCTATATGCTTGAAATGAAATATGAAATTAAAAGGAAGTAATTAGAGTTCGTCCATAAAGTGTGCTTTTCTTGGAAACTTACCAATGCCTGTTCCGCTTTAGCGGAATCTGAAAGACTTTGCAAGTTGAGTACTAACTTAGTAAGTTTTTTGAACTTGCGAAGTTTTTCTAAAATGCCGACTTTATATCTAATTACTTGTTTCCAAAACAATACATATAGCCATCGCGCACAGCAATATAAACTTTTCCATCCCAAACAATAGGTGTGGCGTCAATTTCTAAACCACCCACTTTGTCTAAAAGCTTAAGTTCATACTTGTTTTTTTTAGTTTGTACTAATTGGTATAAGAAAATTCCATCATCTGTGCCGGCAATAATCTTATCTTTAACCATAATAGGAGTTGAAATTGTTCCTGGAATCTGTACTTTGGCAATAAGCTTTGGCGTTGGATGTTTCGTGATGCTGTCAGGCCCTAAAACCATTTTCTTTTTGTCAATACTTTGATGATCAACAACGGTTAATTCACCGGTTACATCTAAAAAAACAGCAAAATGTTTTTCATTATCATCAACATAGCTGTCGTTACAACTAACAGAACCAATAATGCCGCCTTCCCAATGATACCATTTTTTATTCCTGGTAGGATAATACCATACAATCCGCTCACCTTCAGGTTTTGAAGGGTCAATTTTCATTACCCCACCTGGGCCGGGCATATATTGCTTTTCCACAGGTATTAATAAACAATTATCGTCTGTTGTAGGGGCAGAGCCATTCATGTCCGTACCAATATAAAACTCCCAGTCGTTTTGTTTGGTTTTTAAATTGTACCCATAAATTCTACCTGTACCGGATAAAGTAAAAATTCGATTATTTAACAGGGTAGGAGAGGATTCCGGAACCAGATCGCTGCCATGTAATTCGATGTCTTTCTTTGTATAATACTGTATTTCCTGAATTACTTTTGGCTGTTTTTTACCATCTAACATTTCTTGATGCAATGGGTTTGGATCAAAAACCGTGAAAATTCCATTTTCTAATGCTAAATAAGCAGTGTCATTCAATACTAGTGCTGAGCCGTCAACATCTCGACTGTAGCTATCCGTTTTTTTTACATTTAAGCGCCATAGTTCTTTTCCAGTAGCATATGAAACTGCTCTAAAACTAGGTATATATTTGTCGTCAAGGGTGTTCCAGTAACCAGAACGACTTCCTTGAAGAATAATATATTCATTTTCCTGTGTTTTTGCATTTTTGTTATGCCAAATACTTGGTGTACCTTTTAATATATCATCAAACTTATATTGCCAGATGATTTTCCCGGTTTGGGCATTAATCTTCTTCAAATTGTAATCAAAAGCACCCTGAATTAGGAATAGTTCACCATTTTCTCTTACTAATAGCGGTTGTCCTGTCCAGCCGGCACCTTTCCATACTTTTTCCTTCCCGTAAGCGGGGCTAACACCTTCGCCAAGGTATATTTTCCATATTGTATCCAGTTTGTCTGGGGCTTCATTTCCGTAGTAGTTTCTGCTTTCGTTACCAAGGAAGGTTGAAATGAGAATTCCTATTTTATTATTCGACTGTTTTTTCTCATTTTGAGCAAAAAGGGTGCTGCTCAATATAAAAATAAGTAAAAATGTACTAATTAACTTCATATAAAAATGTATTATGTAATTATTTGCTTTTATAATAAATCTCATTTTCAAAAAAAGTGATTTCAATTAAATCTAAAACTATAAAGTTTGATAAAATATTAATAGCCCTGTATCTGCTAATGGCAGCTTGTTTGAAAAATTGTTTTAAACTGATAAAATCATTATTGTTGAGATAAGAAAGTAAAAAGTTTTCAGCTTCGGCATATTGAATTTTAATTCCTTTTGAGCTGTTCTTCTTTTTCCAAACCTGTAACATTACCACATTAGCTAAAATGTTCTCATCATCAACTCTGACAAATGCTAACCATTTATTTTCTTCAGTTTGTGCAAGCTGAGGCTTGTTTTTGCTTTCCTGAATAGTAATTTCCAGCACTTTTTTCCCATCAACAAGCCAGTCTTTTCGTGTAAGTTGTATTTCAGGTTTGCAATATAATTGAGCAGCTGCTTCAATCATATGAAACTCTTCTTCTGTCTTAACGCCTGTAATGTTTCCATTATCTTTAACTCCTATTAATAGTCTACCGCCTTTTGTGTTCGCAAAAGCAACAAGCGAGCGTGCTATTTTTTTCGAATTATTAATTACGAATTTAAAATCCTGAAACTGATTTTCTCCCTGTTTTATAAGGTTTTGTATGTAGCCTGCTTTATTCATAAAAAATGATAAAACTGTTGTATTAGGTTGATAATGAGTCTTTAAAGCGTTTATGCAAAAAAAACTTTATTTTTGTCATTTTTTACAAGTGCATTTTTTTGAATCCATCT
>JAOZNO010000508.1 GCA_029933755.1 Bacteroidales bacterium
CAAGATTCCAGTGTGCAGGTGGTTTTTGTAAATTGGTAATGCGGTCAGCTAATTTTACAATCCCAACTTCTTTAACTTGTTTAAGTATTCTTTCTAAACTATCATTTAGTTGGAAATCTTTACTCACTTTCTTATCTTTACTTAATGCCAGAACTCCATCGGCAATTTTTTCATTAAATTTTATAGTCAAGTCTTTGTAAGTTACTTCTGTGTCTTCAATGCTGTCATGTAATAAGGCAAGTTGTATCGCAAAATCAAGTTCGAAATCCTGATTTTGCATATAGGCAAATAAGACTTCCATCGCTACGTTTGAAAGATGCAGTAAATAATTTGATTCTGTTCCCGGAACTAATTGATTTTTATGTGCTTCACCAGCAAATTTTATTGCTTTCTGATAGATATCTTGTGTGTACATAATATTTGTATATTAGTGCTTGGTGTATTTGTAATTTGATTTTGTTCGGCGGTTATTGGTCATTGTTTTATCATCCGAAGCCTTGGCGTAGGATGGGTCATTGATAGTCATTAAGTCATTCGCTTTGCGCGGTCATTGGTCATTAGTCATTTGCGGCTACTGAGCGTGGCTACTGAGCGCAGTTGAAGTATTGCAGCCATTTAGTAGTCATTAGTCATTGGGTAAATCAAGTCATTAATTGTCATTCGCTACGCTGTCATTAGCTTGTCATTAAATCAATGAAAATTAAATCATTATATCATTGAATCATTAAACCATTGAATCATTTAGTTCGTTAATAATGAATCTAATTTTTGTTGTGCTTCAATTTTATACGGTGAGTTTACTTTAAGCAGATTGTTTAATACATTTATGGCTGATTTCCTTTTTTCCATACGGATTAGTAGCTGAGCTTTTTCCCACATTGCTTCATTTTGGTATTGGCTATCTTTATTTTTAAGAAGTTTATTAAGTTGGATTAACGCATTTTTAGAATCACCCTGTGCCGCATATGCCTGACTAAGATAGAGTTGAGTTTTATCTTCTTTAGTTTCATATTTTATTGAATTCTTAAGTGCCACCGTTGCTTCCTGGTAGTTACCATCGTAATAAGCATTAATACCTTCTTGCTGGTAAGAAATTGATTTTTCGCTAGACTTGGTTTTTTTTACAGATAGCATTTTTGCCCTGCTTACATTGTCATTAAGTCTTCTTTCGTTTCCCTTACTTTCTTCATCATATACAATAACTTCTTCTATTTCCAGTTCAAGTTCTTCTGCAACTAATTCTTCTGATCTAATTTGCTTCACGTCAGAAACTCCTTCACCCATGCTTTTTGCTACTATTGCTTGTTCCTCTTTTAATTCATCTTCTGCTGCTATAAAACCGACATCTGATTCTAAATCATCTAATTTATCAGCAGATGCATCTGCTATAACGATATCTTTATGTGTCTTTGTGCCTGAAAATGATAATTCTTCACTAACAGCTAAACTACTTTTGTTATTATCTTTTAATGATGACTTTACCGGAGTGTTTGTTGCCTCAATCAAAGGTTTTGAAAAAGTATCTTTTGCTATTATTCTCTCTTCTTCAACTGATTCTTCAATACTTTGTGAAACCATTTCCTGATCATAATATTCCTTGCTGGAATATTGTAAATAGTAATTCAAAAAATAAGCAGAACCAATAAGAGCTAAAATAACAGCAGCAATGCGCAGAGATGTATTTATTTTAAAAGATATTTTTTTTAAAGGAGTATTTATAGAGTTATCAATTTTACTATTTAGTTCACCAATAATAAAGGGGAGTTTATTGTAGTTTTGCATTTCGAGCATACCCTCAAATTCATCCCGGCACATTGCACATGAAAGTAAATGCTTTTCGAAAAGAAATTGCTTTTTCGTCGAAAGTTTCCTATCAAGATATGACAACATATCCTGTCTGCTGAGACAATCAGTTTGTTCAAAAATGCTATGTAAATTGTTTTCTTTCACACCTTTTTCTAGTTATTTGATAGAGACGCATGGCCATGCGTCTTTACTTGTAAAATATTACTAGTTCCAATTTTTAAGCAGCAAGTACAAAATAATTAATAATCCTGCACCTACCATTTTTTCTAATATTAACTTTAAGTTTCTTTTTCCGTTTTGTATATAGCTTTTTACTTTTTTTATTGGGTATCCGGTTAAATCTGTTATTTCGTTATATGATTTCTCTTCTATATAAAATAGTTCAACACATTCTTTTTGTTCTGTTTTTAATTGTTTTAAGGCGTTTCCTAAATTAGTGATGTTTTTTTCATGTTTATTTTCACTTATAAGATGTTCATCATCCTCAATTTCCATAAAGTCAAACTCTGTTTTATAAGTTATTTCATTCTTTTTCAGACTTTGATCTTTACGTAGCAAACCAAGGCAATGATTCCGAACAACCATATGCAACCAGGGCTTAAAGTTTTCAACTTTATGTTTTAAAAGGTCTGTGAATAGTTTTTCAAAAATTTGCATAACGGCATCTTTACTGCGATCCTCGTTTTTCAAATATTTCATCGAAACCAGGAAAACAAAATCTGTATAACGCTTGAATAACTCACCAACCAGAGATTTATCCTCATTCTCATTATACTTTTGGATAAGTAGAGTATCGTTAAATTCCGCTATGTTTATTAAGGTATTGATTATTGATTAAATTAAAATTTTCCTGTTAAAAGTTATTCTTTCCATAACTTTATTATTGTCACTTCGGCAATAATAAATATTAGTGCTAAAATAATAAAAATCTTCCAAAGGTCTTTTCTTTCTGAAACCAGTTCATTTATTTTAGTACTTAAAGTGTTGAGCTCACCAGATAGAATTGAATAATTTTCTAGCTGATGTTTATCGATTAATGTTTCCAGATCATTTGCATTAAAGCAGTCTGTAGCAGACTCTTTTCTATTATAATTAAAAGCGAGTCCGGCCAATGTATCGGTATCTGCAACAACAAAGTAGTTACCAGCTTCATTTAGTTGATCTAACACATCAAAGTGAACACCCCTGCCTTTAGCTACAATTTTGGGGATAAACTCGTATTCTGCTTTTTTATCCAGAATACGTAATACTTTGTTTCCTGATGTTTCAATATTTAAATCAATTAGTTTTGTTTCACCAATTTTGTGGTATATATCACTTTCTGATTGACTATATGAAGCAATATTATATAAGGTTGGTACAAAAAGTGGATGAACAATAAAGTCACTGTTCTTTATATTTAGTGAAAAAGTAAAGATGAAAAATTTTCCTTTGCCCAAATCCCCCTGAATTAATAATGGACTGCTATTTACAGATTTAATAAGGGTTTTGTTAAAATTTAGTACACCGGCTTGTACTTTGTAATAAGATTTTACCTTAGGTAAATTTAACTTCTTTTTTATTTCTTTAAAAACATTATGATAAATATAGTGATTGAAATTAATTTCGGCCATTTCTGTATCGGTACTATCTTTTGTAGAAAAAATACTGGATTTTAATAAATTATTAAACTGATTGTAGCTGCGCAAATCACCATTTTCTGAAGGAATAAATACTAAGGAACCACCATTTTGAATAAAATTTCTGAGTTCTTGTTGTAATCCTGAAGTAATTTCAGTAAGTTCATCTAATATAATTAGTTGATAAGCAGAAAAAGTAGAGGTTTTAATGCTTCCGGTAGCCTCAAAATCAAGAGTGAAATCATCGTTTTTATTAAATAAGGCATTAATGTATTTGTTTTCTGCATTTTTGTTAATTAACAGTATATTAGTTTTTTCATTAATATGATAACTAAAGTAAAACTTATTGTCGTATGTAATAGGATAGTCTGTTATTTCTAAGATGGAAGATAAAATACCTGTTTGAGTATTGGTGAAGTTTAGCTTAATGATTTTACTGGAATTTTTTTCAATATTAAAACTGCTTATCGCTTTTTGTTTGTCATTAATAAATAATTTTAAAGGAATATCTTCATAATCCA
>JAOZNO010000509.1 GCA_029933755.1 Bacteroidales bacterium
TAATGACTACTTTTGTGATATTCCATCATGTTATGTTTGAGTATTTTAAACTATCAGGCGGATAAATTATTACTCTTTTTTTGCTTTCATATCTTTCATCATTTTTGTTGTGAAATAAATTAATAAAATTGCTATACCGCCAATTATAAGCCATACAATCATTTTATCAGGCTGAAGTCCCTTTTGTGTTTTTTCTTCTTTTTTTGAAATATTTATTATTTTTTCTGTTAAAATAGTATTTATATTTTCAGGAATATCGTTTTTAAAATATTTTAAGTCATATACCGGTTCTGTTATTTTAGCATTTCCGGTTCTAATTGAATATTTTTGGGTTTTACTAAGCTGTGAAATAAGGTAATGTTTTAATTGCCAGCTTTTGATTTCTGATATCTTAATTGGCTGATCATCATGGTTTTCTATTCTGATAAAAAACTCTTTGGTTCTGAAATTATTAAAATAGATATTATTTAAACTATTTGAGCTGATGACGAAAGAATGAATCGTTCTGTAAAAGTACTCGACCTTCTTTTTTTTATTAATACTACTATCTTTCACCAAAATTTCTGCTTCACGATAATAAAATTCAGGTCCCTCAATTTTTAGTTGAATTTTATTTATCAACTGTGTTGTAGGAAAATAAACATGAACTAAACTTTGTTTTTCCTCTTTTATCTCCTTTTGTTCAATTTTAGACGGTGTAGTTTTGATATATTTACCTTCTTCTACACTAGTATCAAAATAGCCGGCTTTTTGAATTTGTAAAGGGTTATTACGCCAATCACTAATAAGTATTTCGTAATACTCGTAGTTGCTATTCGGAAAATTAAGAATTTTTATTACAGATGTTGAAGCATCATTATAAATAGAACGAAATTGGTATTTGTCTTTAATTACATACCAGTGAGTGGCATCATCACTTCCACTTAATTTTAGATTTTTTGATACATCAGCATTTCTTATGATTAGCTGAAAATTAGAAATTTTATTTTTTTTAGGATTATGAATAACAATTCGTGAGTAATAAGGAAATTTTCTTAGACTTTGATTAGTGATTATTTTATATTCAACAAAGAATTCCTTTAAATTTACTGCTTGCTCTTTATCCAAAATATATGGTATTTCATTACCCGAAGCATCAAAAATCCGAATATCTGCTGTATTATTTACAGAAGCTGAAACAATTTCAGGTGAAATATTGATTTTATAAAAACCATCATCAGGTATTTTATTTAAGTCTGCCTCCCAATGCCAATCCTGAGAATACATAGAAAAAGACATCCAAATTAAGCTGAAAATAAGTAAATTGATTCTATTTATCATGCTTCTATGTTTTTATATTTTTGAATACTGACTATTCATTAATTTCTACTTGTTCATTTTCTTCTTCCTCTTCTTCAAAAATTAATTTTCTGAGCTTTTGATATAAGAATGAAATTATTAATAACAGAATCCCTAAAGAAATAAATGCAGCAATTCTACCACCTTCAGACATATCCCACACATCAACAGCAAATAGTTTTAATAATGTAAAGAAAAATAGTGAGATTGATATAATACGTAACATTTTCATATTTTTCTTCATTCCTATAATCATCAATACAAAGGCAAATACACCCCATAAAATGGGCCAACCAATTCGATGAACTGAGTCCTGCATATAATAGATTTGATCTAATGCTGGTTTATTAACAAGTAGAATAATATTGTCCAATTCTTTACTTAGAATTACTACAGATAGTATTATATTGATCCAAAGTATTAGGTTTACAAAAGTGATGTTGTTATTTGATATTTTGTTTATGTTATTCCATGAAAAGAATGCAAGACTTAAAGCTGCAAGTGCAGTAACGAAGTGAATTAGGCTGAAATTATTGCTTAAATCGTCAAACAGATAACTATTTATAAGCATTTTGTATTCCATACTCACCCCAAATACGTATACAAACAAGCTTAATATGGCAATTAGTGTAATTCCTTCAAACACATATTTAATTTGTTTGGTGCTTGCCCAAAGCAAAATGCCTAAAATATAAATATAGCTAAAGAATACAAGGGCAACAGTTGTTAGTTGGTAATGATCGTAATATTGATCAACCTGATAGCTTATTTCGAGAGATATGGCAATATATAATGAAATAATTACAAAGATGGTAACAATCGTACTGAATATATGAGCAGGAAGTTTTTTCATAAATTGAATATCATCATCTTTTTTAAGTAGGTTCATATTTAAAACTAAAGCTGCAATTGACACAATACTTGTAATAAATCCTTTATTCAAAATAATTGCTAAAGCTTGTGCATCCATGTCAGGGTTTAAGTAGATTTGGTCCCAATCAATAATTAAGCTTATAATCATCAGTAACATAACCAGGAAGGAAGAAATCTTCATTATCCGAATACCTGATTTTTGACTTAGCCACAATAATAGAGCAGATTCAATAGCCCAAAACATTGTAATATAATTTCCATCTAACTGAACAGGAGCTGCTAAACTTACAAAAGTTAATACTAAACCTATGAGTAGAAAAACAAGATTTCTATCTATTTGTTCCTGCTTATATAAAGTAAAAGCAAAAACAAAATTTAAAATAGCTAAAGCTACGGTGAAAATTCCCCTTGAAGCCTCTGCAAATTCACCAATTAGATACATTCCTACCGCATAATAGAAAAACGTATTTGAAATAAGTATAATAAAATCAACTGCTGAGAATTTTCCATTTTCTTTAAGGTTATTAATAATATTCATCAGAAAAAAGATAAAGTAAAATCCCGAAGCAAATATAAGTGCTCCCAGCCAGGGTAGAGTACCCTTTTCATCATAAGTATTTGCCATCCATATACCAAAAAGCAACACCGTTGATACATATGCTACAATATTTACTAAATTCCATTTTTTGAAATATGCCAAAATCAACATTCCTATATTCAGAATCATAATATAGCTAAAAAGGATTATGTAATTTCCCGCACCGGTACTAACCATTATAGGACTTGCAAAACCACCCAAAATGGCCAGGACGGCAAGTTCTTTTCGATCATAAGTTAAAGATAGCAAAATAGCAAAGCCTGTAATTGCTACCATAATAAGAAATGCCTGGGTTTGTGTGAAAAGCTCATAAAGCTGAAAACCAAATGCAATGGTTAAGTAAAACACTGCAATACCACCACCTACAAGTACTGAGCTAAAAGCAGTATAGTTCTTTCGTAATTTATGCGCAATCCCTATTAATATTACACCGGTAAGTAATCCAACACCAATTCTTCCTACTTCATTTATCCAACCTTCACCAATCGCGTATTTTATACCAAGCCCAACAGCAACAACCAAAATCAGGATTCCAATTTTATTCATTAGGTTTTCACCAATGAATTTCTCAAAATCAGTTTCCTTTTTCTTTATCGGTGGTTTAACAAATACCTTTTCCCGATCCTGGTAATCTGCAACTATTTTTTCCTCAACTTTATTAACAAGTAGTTTGTCATCCTGTTTAAGTATTTTTTTATCTATCTTTTCATGTTCTTCCTTTAGTTCCGGTTCTTTTATCCGTTCAGGTTTTTCAAAATGCTTATCAGGTTTTATTTCAGGAATTATACTTTTTTCTTCGCTAACAAATTCTTTCTTTTCAAATCTTTGTTTTGCCAATTGCATTTTTAAATCACTTAACTGAATATTTATTCTGTGCATTTCTTTTTTTATAAAGCTTTTTAGGCTTAGCACTAAAATAAAGATGGTTAAAACAAAAATAAAAATAACTGAAAGTAAAAATGAGGACATATTGTTGGTTTTAATTTGTGTTATTTGAAGCAGTGTTGCACTGCAAGCTCTACACAAACATACACAAATTTTATTAAGCAATTTGGCTATAGTATAAACTATTGTGGGTAAAAGTTTAAAGAATTGTCCACAGATGACGCAAATGAACGCAGATAAACACT
>JAOZNO010001089.1 GCA_029933755.1 Bacteroidales bacterium
AATAAGTTCAACATACCAAAAAAACTAAAAAGTGAAACATTATAGACGAACTCTATTTAGTGCCTCTTTTTTTTGTAAAACATAAAAAACAAGTCGCTGATAAAAGTTATAACTTTAAAACTTTTTTAAATAAAACCGTTTCATTAGCTATTAAGCGAACAATATAAATCCCTCTCGTTAAATTTTCAACTTGATCAATTTTGGTAACAGAATAATTGTTTAATTGACTATTAATTGGAGTTTCCATAACTATTTTCCCTTGCAAATCATATATTTCAAGCTTTGAATTATACGGAATTTCAATATTTTGAGCAAAAAATGCTACATTAAAATAATCCTTAAAGGGATTTGGAAACACATTTAATAAATGCTCAACAGATTCATCAATACTACCAATAGTATTTAAATAAATATGAGCTGCATAAAAGTCAGGAATACCATAGCCATAAATCGTATCCGGTTGACTGTATCGGTTTGCACTACGTTTTACGGCATCAATAATTTGCATATTATTCAGTTCGGGGTGAGCCTGCCATAAACAGGCAACCATACCAGCTATTATAGGCCCCGAAAATGAGGTACCACTGGATGTTGAAACACTACCATTAGTGCCCGACACCACCGAAGGCATTCCCATAGCACACACATCCGGTTTAATCCGATTATCTACAGTTGGGCCACGAGAACTAAAATAAGCGATACTCTCTTCAGGAGTAACCGCACCAATACTTAGAACACTATCAGCATCGGCAGGTGCGGAAATATATTTCCAGTCAGAAAAGCCTTCATTTCCCGCACTGGTAACAACCAAAATACCTTTACTGGCAGCAATATCAGCACCAATACTTATTAAGGCGGTATTTCCATCCATATCTGCATAGGTATGATTTTGCAATGTATCGTCAAAATCATTGTAACCTAAAGAGCTATTTATCACATCAACGCCCAGGCTATCAGCATATTCAGCTGCCACAACCCAATTATGCTCTTCAATTATGTATTCCGT
>JAOZNO010000510.1 GCA_029933755.1 Bacteroidales bacterium
ATTTCCCATAAAACCTGTAAGATTTCTTCTTGCGCTTTTGTTAATTCCTGCATAAGCTATTTTTTACACAAAGATATAACTACAAACACTAACAACCAACTATAATTGTAGTTTATTTTTAATTGCCTTAGTTTCAAACCCACAGACTCTTACTATACAGCAATTTAGTGTGGACAAAAACCCTGAGTTGGAAATCTAAGGAAAATATGGAAATGTTAAGTTCAGTATTTTTAAACTATGTGCTACTATTTTGTTTCACTACCAATGATAAAAAATCTGAATTGAAAGGAGAGAATTAAATCGATCATAAAAATTTTAAGTCTAAGCTTTTTGTTTCTTTATATCTATCCAACAATTCCCTAACCCGTACGGTCTGTTTATTATTTACGGTATTGAGCATATCATTTTGCAAATGCCAGGAGGACATAGCCACAGCAGCCCATAAAATATAATCGGGCAATTGCTCCTTTTCTTCTTTTGATAAAGTTCTTACACTTTCATAAGCATCTAAAAACAACTTCATAAGTTTCAAATCAAGCTGATTATCAACAAAACAAAAGCCATTAATAGTCATAGCCACATCAAAAAGCAAAGTGTCTACACAAAAATTTTCAAAATCAATAATTGCCAATAATTTGTCACCTTTAAAAATTGTATTGTCCTTAAAAACATCTGCATGAATAAAACCTTTTGGCAAATTATCATGTATTTTATCTTTCAGATAATCAATTGCATTTGAATAGTCGCGAAACAATTGTGGGTAAGGGTGTTTTGCGGTAGAGAATTGATTAATCAACTCAGTTGCATTTTGAACATTTATAATATAGTGGCTATTAAAAACTTCCGCTCCTTTTAGAAGATTAAGTTTTGCGACAGCACAACCAATTTCTGTAACTGTATTTTCATTTAGTTTCGGTATTTCACCTTCAATAAAGTCATAAATAATTACCGGGTATTTAGCTTTTTGACAAATATAAGTATCATCAATTCGCATAATTGGATATGCTGCCGGGAACTTGGCTTTTTTCAGGATTTTCAGGAAATTTATCTCATTTTGAATCTCTAATATGCTTTGCTGTTTGCAAATTCGATATAGGAAAACACCCTTATTGGTTTCAATACGGTAGTTTTCATTAGCAAAACCATTGGTAAGTAAATTATATTTTATTAAAGTACCTAAGTTGTAATTTTTAAGCACATTAGATATTTCCCTATTCATTTTATAATTTTACAGCAAATATAATGAATAAGATGAAGTGAAAAAATTAGAATTAATTCAGTTGGAATTCTATTATTCTTTCGATCTCTGTTTTTTTGAAAACAGAACGTATTAATTCTTTCAGGATTTTAAAATTCAGTGGTTTTAACAAGACTTTGTTAAAATTTGAAAAATCGGCTTCATTATTCCTGCTAAAATCAACTGCTGTTTGGGCAATTACAGGAATAGACTTATTTATTTTTTTAATATTTTTTGCAGCTTCAAAACCATTCATTATAGGCATTAAAATATCCATTAACACCAAACCGAAACCATCTTTATCGTTTTGTATTAAAGAAACAGCCTCTTCTCCGTTAACAGCTCTAACTACCTTATAATTATCATACTTAAGGTACTCTGAAAGAACTAAAAAGCTTATCTCATCATCTTCAACAACAAGAATCTTTTTTTTTATCAAATTATCACTTAAATGAAAATTTTGCATTAGTTTATAGTTAGGGGGTTTATAGGTTTAAAGTAAAATTAGAAACAAATTATTTACTAAGCAAAACACATTATAAGTGGTAGGGTTTAGATGATAAGTGGTGAGTTTTAGGTGATAAGTGGTAAGCTTTAAAATATATTCAAATTTATCGAAAGTGAGAAGCTCTGTGAATACCGCTTTCACATCCTAATTTTGGATATGAAAGCGATTTCCTTTAAAAAGTAAGTGCCAAAACTATTTACTCCTTTTATAACTTGCCCCATTGGGTGCAATACCTACGGTATATTCCTGAATAAAAGTCCCATCTGCCTGGTAACGATATAAAATACCATTATCAGTATATGAAGTAGCCTCTGTTGCAAAAATCTCCCCATTTTCATAAATATTAAATCCATAAAAATATTTTGAAATGATTGGTTCTACAGCTACTGTTAAAGTTTCTATGTCAATTTTGTAAATACCGTTAAATCCAAATCCGCCACCATAATACAAATAATTACCATCAGCACTTATTTCAATATTATTTGGATGGGCAGTTGGCGAAAGAACAACTGTACCCTCAACTTCATCGGTACTTGTATTTATTTTAAATAATTTTGCCGCTGTATTATCAATTGGTGTCCAATTGGCATCATATATTGTTTTACCCATGCACAAAACCCATAAATTTCCATTTTTATCGGTTAATAAATCAACAGGCTTATCACCATCTAACGTAATGGTTTTTAATAGATCATCTGTTTCTGTACTAATAACACTTATGGTATTGTCATCGATAAAACCACCACTATTTGCTACATATAATTTATTCGAAAAAATGGTCATATGTTCAGGGCCATTACCAACATCAATTGATTTTGAAACAGTATTTGTATTCAAATCGAGTACTTTTATTTGTCCACCATCACCCCAAACTGAGGCATAGCCCTTTCCTGCATCATTACCTATAAAGTATCTAACAGAAGGGAGTTCGTTAATTACACCCAACTCATTAAAATTGTACTGATCGGCAATTTCTATTTTATTTGATGCATTTACACAAATATAAGCCTTGTCATTAAATACATATAATGACTGAACCACATCGCCCAAAGTTCGATTATTTGCTTTTTCAAAAATATTATTCACAACGGAATCACCCGCAATACTGTAAAAAGAAACAGAAGCATTTCCCTGCCCAAAAGTTCCTTCATTACTTATAAAAACACCACCATCATAAATACCTTTTGGTGTATATTCATCTTTATCACACGATTGAAATAATAGTGTTGAAACAAAAAACACGAGTAAGTTTAAAAAGATTATTTTTTTCATTTTAACTGTTTTAATTTTAATTAGTAATTAATTGATATTTATATTAACATATTGCAATAAGTTCAAAATTTCATCTTTAATCCAAGCTGATAGTTTCTCAGTGGATTAGGATACAAATACACCGTCTGATAATTCGTATTCCAAATATTATTAATTTTAAAAAAAGTACTTACTTGTACATTTGCCAGATTAAATTCATAAGCAATTGACATATTTCCAAGCAAATAAGCTTCAAGTGCTCTCAAATTAGTTAAATCTGTATATACTTTTCCTGTATAATTTTGGAAACAGCTTACTGAAAAGCCTTTGTATCTACCTGATAGATTCAAATTTACATTGTGGTAAGGAATGTAAGGTATTTGATTATGTAAAATGCTTTCAGACTCATTTTCGCCTATTTTTTCAATGGTGGATTTTGTATATGAATAAGAAAGCTTATAATTAAAAATTAGTGATTTTACGCTAAGCAATCCTTTAACATTTAACTCAATACCCCGGGCAAAATTTTCTTTTAAATTAAGGGGTGTCCAAATACTACCAACGGGTTGCCAAAGAATTAAATCTTTAATATAATTAGCAAATAATGTAAGTTCTGCATTTAATATATTTACATTATTAAAAGGAAGATAAACAAAACCCATTTCAGAAGAATATGCTTTTTCAGGACTTAAATCAGGATTTCCTTTAGCAAAACTATCAGCCCAATACAAATCATTAAATGTAGGGGCTCTAAAATTTTTTGAAAGCTTCAGTTTACTTTCAACTTTTCCAGTCAAAAAAAAGTTTCCACCAACAGAAAAATTTGGCTCAATAAACTCATTATTAAAATACTCTTCACGTAATGAGCTAACAATAACTATTCTTTCATTTTCAGTTTTATACTTATAGGATAAATAAAAAGCAA
>JAOZNO010000016.1:0-10550 GCA_029933755.1 Bacteroidales bacterium
CTCATAAGATAATTCAAAGTAGCCGTGATTTGCAAGAACGAATTGCTTCATTTAACGAATTTCTTAATAAAATAGGTCAAAACCTGAATAGTCTGGTTAAAACATATAATCAGTCAATTGGTTCATGGGAAGGCCGTGTTTTACCCGGAGTTAAAAAAATGGAAGAACTTGGAGTAAAAGCTGAAAAGAAAAAGTTAAAAGAATTAACACAAATTGACAGGAATATTCGGGAATTGAAACAGAGTTAAAAATTGTTAAATACTCAATATATAGAACCGAAAACTGTAATTTTGCTTCCAAATAGTATGATTCTTGTATTTTAAATCTGTAAGTTTCATATAATAAGTTCAGAAAAACAGGCTATAAGTGAAGAAAAAATATATCTGGTTTTTAATTAGTTTGATGTCCGTTGCAATGATTGGATTAATCGTTATGCAATTTATTTGGATAAAATCAGCAATTAAGCTTAAAGAAAAGAAATTTGACTTTTTAGTTGAAAAAAGTCTTTCTGAAATTGTAGATAAAATTGCAGAGCATGAAACTGTTCTTAATATACAAAAAGAAACTATTTCGATAAGTCAAAGTGGAGAAACTTACCAAATTTCTGACATAGGTGATAATAAATTATATGACAGCACCACACAAAAGCTTAACAAGCCACTTTTATCTATAATCTCTCAGGACTCACTATTTTATCGATTAAAAACAGAACCTGAAACAGAAGATTCCAGCCAGCAGAAATTATTTACTAAAGAAGAATTAAGAACGTTTTTAGTTGATAATATTGAAGACAAAACAATTTTTGTTGAAAATATAGTAAATAAACTAATCCGTAAAGAAATTAATATTGAAGACCGAGTTGACAAAAAAACACTTGAGACTATTATTAAAATAGTATTTAAAAATAACAACATTGAAAGCAATTATGAGTTTGCCGTTGTTAAAGAAAATGATAGTCAGTACTTTAAATCAGAAAACTTTGATTTGAGTAAAGAGCCTTACACATATCAAAAGGCACTTTTCCCAAATGATATTTTATCAAACAAAATAATTTCCAACTCATATCATCTTCTTATATATTTTTATAAGGATAAATCAATATTTCAGCCACTACCATCAATTGCAATTACATCCGGATTATTAACACTTATAATTATTGGTATCTTTATACTCACCATTTATATTATTTTTAGACAGAAGCAACTTTCTGAAATTAAAAATGACTTTATTAATAATATGACTCATGAGCTTAAGACACCAATTTCAACAATATCCCTGGCATCGCAAATGCTAAAAGACAAGAGTATTCCAGCAGCAGTAAAAAATCTTGATCAGATTTCGTTAATTATTGAAACAGAAAGTAAACGACTGGGTTTTCATGTTGAAAAAGTGCTGCAAATGGCGATTATTGATAAAGGGGGCTTGGATCTTAAACGTAAAGAGCTAAATGTACATAGTATACTAAATCATATCTTAACAAATACAAACCTTAAAATAAAAGACAGGAACGGAAGTTTAGATTATGAGTTTAAGGCTACTGAACTTGAAATTTATGCAGATGAGCTACATATTTCTAATATTTTTGCGAATTTGTTAGATAACGCAATAAAATACAGCAAAAATTCACCAAAAATTGAGGTGCTCACTAAAAACCTTAATGGACACATTGTTATTTCAATTAAGGACAATGGGATTGGTATAAAAAAAGAGAATCAGAAAAGAATATTTGAGAAATTTTACCGTGTTCCAACTGGAAACATCCACGATGTTAAAGGCTTTGGTTTAGGCTTAAGTTATGTGAAAAAAATTATTGAAGAGCACAAAGGATATATAAAACTTAACAGTGAAACGGGTAAAGGTTCTCAGTTTGATGTTTACCTACCAATTTCAAAACATAATTATAATATAAAAAAGAACTAAAAAAGGGTTTCCTCTTTTGAAAACCCTATCCTAATTTTTCCAGTAAAAATATTCTTAGTCATTATCACCAACCATTGGTATATCAATAGTTAAATCACTTAAAATCATAGTCCTTAGTCTATTCTCCAGTTGAAAATAACGAACTACTTTTTTAGCTGGTAAAACTTTATGCATTTTTTTGTAATACTTCTTTTTTAGTTTTAACCAGCTTTCATCAACAACCCAATAATTTTTGTAAAGCCTGTCAGCATCTGCATCGGTCATGGTTTCATACTTATCCATATACTCTGTAATTGTATTAACCAAAATTTTATTAAATGGCTCTATTTCTGCCTTATAAGCATCATAAATTGGCCAAAACACTTTTGATTGTTCATCAGTTAATTCAAGTACATCTTTAACCATTTCTTTCTTTTCTTTTTTAAGAACACCCTTTTGACTTGCTAAATATTTACCTATATTTTGACTAAATGAAAATATAGTAAACAGCATAAAAACCAAAATCAAACTAATTTTTTTCATATTTTATACATTTATAATTATTAAAACTCTAATTTTAAAACATTAAAAATACTGTATATTTTAATTACTTCAAAACAATTATGGAACTTGATTCAAAAATTGAAAATTATATTCTTGAAAACTTAAGGCAAGAAACACGGCTTCTATCTGAAATTAATCGAGAAACACATGCAAAAGTTTTAATACCTCGCATGCTTTCCGGTCAATTACAGGGCAGAATATTATCAATGATAAGCCATTTAATAAAACCACAACTCATTTTAGAAATAGGAACATACACAGGCTATTCAGCCTTATGTTTGGCTGAAGGTTTAAGTAATGATGGTGAATTACACACGATAGAACTTAATGATGAACTGGAAAACTTTATTTTAAAATACTTTCAGCAATCAGAATATAAAAATAAGCTGCATCTTCATATTGGAGATGCTTTGGATATAATTAGTACTTTACCGGATAATATTGATTTGGTTTTTATTGATGCTGATAAAAGAGTTTATTTAGATTATTATCATCTTATTATTGATAAATTGAAACCGGGCGGGCTTATTCTGGCAGATAATGTTTTGTGGGGAGGAAAAGTTATAGAAACTGTTCAGGAGAACGATGAATATACCAGGGGAATTTTAGCATTTAATAATTTTATAAAAAAAGATAAACGGGTTGAAAATGTAATTTTACCTATTAGGGATGGAATTATGATGTTGCGGAAGATTTAATTTAGAAGTCGATTTTGCTTGCTCCCTTCCACATATTTTGTTATCCCTAAATTTATTGTTTTATCATTTATCCTAGAAAATTGTTTTTGCAAAAAACTATAAATTTCTAAAACATTATTTAATTTTTCTTCCGTTTCTATTTGTTCATTATATCCAATATGTTTTTGTTGTAAATATGTTATAGGGTAAAAACTCAGATGCGTGTCTTGTTTAATCTGATTGTTATTAAACAAACTAAAACCATATCCTGAATTTATCCAAGCATAGTTTGTAATAATATTTCTATCGTGTAATTTCGTTTTAGAAGCTCTTAATATTGTAAGTTCTATTTCATAATCAAATAGTTCTTTTAATTTACGGCTAAGCAGTTTATGTCTCCCTTCGATATTTGGTATAGCATTCTCTTCAACTAATATTGTAAGCTGAAAAATCTGATTTTCAAGCCGATTTGGCATAAAACTTTGTAATAAGGCTAAAATATTATTATCGAACTGGTCTTTATCTTTTAAAACATAATTATCAGCAATAACCATTGCATTAAATGGGTGTTTAATTTTTTTAATAAAATCCCAATTCCTATATTTTTGTTTTACTTTATCCATTGGAATTATAGAAAAATCAAAAAGAAACTGTGCCTTTTTAATATTTTCTTTACTGATAAAAATTAAACCATACTTGTTTTCTAAATCAGTACATTCTTTATCTGATTTATCAAGCATAAATATTTCATGTATCTTATCCTTTAAGTAACCTTCATCCTTTTTTATTTGGTCAAATTCTTCGGGTTTAAATTTCAGTTCACTTCCACCTTCTAAAGAAGATTTCAAGAGTCTTTTTAACAAAGGATTCCTTTGTAAATCCAAAAATTCTGATTTAGAAATATCAAAAATTAAATTTGAATGCTTATACAGTAATTTACCAAGCAGAAACCAATAATTATAATCTTCAGAAAGAAAATCATCCTCTTTATTAGGCTTTTGATTAAAGAAATGTTTTAAAAACCCAATTTGACAATATATCGTAAATTTGTCCATGAGTCCTGATTTAATTTTGTGCTGAGTCTGAAATCTGGAACAAATCAATAGCCAGATTATCAGCTTCATCAAAAAAACCTGTTCCAAAATCTTGTGTTAAAACACCATTCTTTTTAATCCTTATTTCTTTTATTTGCTTTTCCCCTTTTGCTAGTTGTTTAGGGTCCGTGAAGTAATGAATAATTGTATCTTCTGGTTTTATTACATTTTTTGCAGTTAAATATTGAAGTTTACGAATAAGATATTCGCTATGTGTTTCAACAATAAATTGTATGTTAAAATTATTAGTGGCATCTACTAATAAATCAGCTAATTTAGATTGGTAATTGGGATGAAGGTTACTTTCAGGCTCTTCAATTAGAACTATTGGTTTGGCACTATAAGGAAACCTCCCATAAGATGCGGCTTGAATTGCCAATAAAATATTAACAATTTGCGTAGTGCCAAGTCCATAATTTATTATGTTATCAGTACTATTAATTTCAATATAGTTTCTTTTTAAGGTTTTATTTTGCTTAGGTCTTACCTTATCTAAACCAAATACTTTTGACCATTTATCTATGAAATTAAAATTGATATGTTTACCCATAATTTCAAAATCAGGTTTTATATCAAATATTTTATTAATTATTCTGTTAATTGAGTCTTTATCGTTAATATCATAACTTCGCTTTTGTTTTTCTGGATGTGTGTACCATGTCTGATAGGAATTAAACTCTTTTTTCAAACTATCTTCTAGTAGACTAATAATATTTGGTATATGGTGAGTTAAGGTAAAATTGTCATTATAATAATTAAAAAACAATGTTGTTGTAAAAAAAAATTCTGATGATGCTTTTAGTTGCACTTGGGCATCATTAAATGCATTTGAATTATATAGAATTTCATTTTTCAAATCAAATAAAGTATAAATTTCTTTGTCAACACCTCCATTTTCTATTAATTCATCAGAAATTTCATTATTGTTAAATGGCTTTAAATTTTCAAAAAATAATTTGAAATCAAAAAATAAAAATTCTTTATTAGTCTTTTTGTCTTTACGCATTTCAGAAAGACATCGATTACCTATAAGTATTTTATTTGATTTATTAATAACTTGATGTTGACTACTAGTGTTATGAACCATTTCAAAGTAAACCATCTTTTCTAAAAAAAATGATTTATAAGGAAGTACTATTTTAATAATACTATTTTTACTATACTTATTTCTAGTACTTTCAGCATCAGATAGATTATGCTCTTTACCAGAAAAATTCAAAACTTGAAGAACGTGAGTCTGTGTTTTAAAATTATCAGTAACAAGCATAAGTGCCTTTAAAATGGAACTTTTGCCAGAATTATTTGCGCCCGTAAGAATGGTAAGCGGTGCAAAATTCATATAGGTCATTTTATCAAAAACCCTGAAATTTTCTAAACCTATTCCTTTTAAATGTCCCATTACTAATTATATTATCCTTGTTTATTTACAACTAACATATGGTGTATTACCGTCCAGCAAGGTGGTAATACAATATACCCTTTATTAGCCATTTTAATCCTACCCAAACAATGTTTTTTGAGCATGTATTGTTCTGTCTTTATGAGCAAATTTCATAGGTTTGCCTTTAACGATAATAACATCTTTTTGATGTTTCAAAAATGAAGTAACTTTTCTTGAAGTCCAATTGATTTTTAATGTATCTACAATTCTTTTAGATGTATATACTCCTTTTTTTAAAAATTCAATTATTTTTTCTTCTTCTGTATTCAAATCTGGTTCTGAAACAATGCTATTTAAGGTTTCAATCTGTTCGTAAGACAATTTATTCCCTTCTAAATTAACTGGTATTGCTCCTTTTTGTATTAATAAATTATTTGCGTTTTTTTCAATTACATTGGGCTTTCTAACATAAATATTTCTGCCTTTTCTTAATCCATCAACAACACCTGACCAAGTCCCTCCTTTTGAACTTGATTCAGCAACATAAATTTCATTTACTAATCCATAAATAATAGGATTACGAGCCATTGCAAATTGAACACTCCAATGAGCTTTTGGGAAAAATGTGCTTAAAACTAAAATATCCCCTTCAATAATTTGTTTATAATACTTTTTAAATCCTGACTTAAATGTTGAAATACCTTGTGGAAGGACAATAATACTCTGACCTTTATATTTCAATGCTGAATCTAAGGCTTGTTTATCAACTCCTTTTGCAAAACCACTAACAACAACCTTATATTCTTTTGACGCTTTTTTAGCAACATTGTCTGTAAATTCAAGTGAGATTTCATCTGCTTTTCGAGAACCAACAATTGCAATAGAACTCTCTTTCAGAATATTCTTATTTCCTTTTGTGTAAATTAATGGTGGTGCAAATGTTCTTCCTAAGTTCTTTTTAAGAATAGGAGAATAATCGGGAGATGTTATTGGTATAATACTATAACCTTGTTCAAGTAGATCTTCAACCATAAATGAGTAATTTGATAATTCATTTATTGCCTTTTCAAAAATAAACATTTCATTATCATCTATATCATAATTACTTACCCAATCATTTTTATCAGAATGAAAGAAATCAATAATCGTTTTTTGCTCTTCAAACAATTTAACTATTATCTCATTCTTTTTTTTTATTCTTACTTTTGGTAAATGAGCCAAAGCAAGCCAATATGCTAATTCTTTATCCATACTATCATTATTAAACATCACCTCCAACTGTTCTGGCAATTATTAAAGGTGCTATTTTACTTGCACCGTTATTAGTTAACATTCTCCCAATTTCTTTAATTGTTGCACCACTATCAAAAATATCATCAAACAAAATTACAGATTTTCCTCTAATTTCTTCAATATTTCTATATCCAAATTTCCCTGAAACATTATCTTTTTTTAGAAACCCGTTTTGAAAAACCTTTTGTGGTTTTGTTTCCTCAGTTTTTATAAGGTTATGAGAAATTGGAACTTTTAAAACTCGTGATAATTTTTCTGCGAAATTTTTAACTAAATCACCTGATTCTGTTGGTGGAACATAAACAATCATATCAAAATGCTCTTGTCCATATTTTTTTCTATATGCTTTCAATGTTAATTTAAGGAGGAAGTCAGGAAAATCACCACCTTTTTTGTATTTGCTTCGATGAAGTGCTATGCCAACATTTGAAACTCCATAATAACTTGCAGAAATACCATTTACTATATTTGAACCTCTACTTTCTACTTGTAATTCTGGAAAATAGTTTTCTCTAAATTCTTTGAGTTGAGTAATCGTATTATATTGTGGATTTGATTTAAATTCTTCAAGATTTGTATTATCACAGTTCTCAATTATTTCAGGAACATCATCACCAAGATATTTGCATAAAAACTGCATTCTCGAAGTTGATAAATTTACATACTCAATCATAGACGCAAGTTCTGATAATTTAAGTTGCCTAAGTTCTTCAAAAGCTTTTGTATTCAATTCAGGTGCATCAAATTGATATTCGTATTTTTTAGACCCACCATAAATTACTTCTTTAATAATTCCTTGTTCTATTAAGTCTGCTTTAATAACTCTTACCTGAGTCTGTTTGAGATTAGTAGCTTTCATAATTTGGCGTTCGCCTAACTGCTCACCCTTAACAGCATTAATTACTTTATTGTATTTTTTTAAACTTGGTCGGCCTCCGTCAATAAATGCTTTTGGAAGTTTGTAATCTTCTTCTATTCCTTTATCGTCCCTTGTCGAATTATAAAATAAAATTATATTGGTTGGTTTCCCATCTCGTCCTGCCCTACCAATTTCTTGATAATAATGAATTGGAGAGGCTGGAATTTGTGTGTGAATAATAAATCTAATATCAGATTTGTCTATCCCCATTCCCAGAGCATTTGTAGAAACAACAGCTTTCCATTTATTAGCCATCAAACCAAGTTCAATGTCTTTTCTCGTTTCCCCATCTAATCCAGCATTATATTCAGTTGTATTTATATTTAAATATTCAAACCAACGAGAATATATTTCTGTATTAACTCGTGTTCCCGTATAGATTAAACCAGTTCCTGAGAGTTTATTAATGTTTTCGGCAAGCCAAATTAATTTTTCATCTTCTGAATTTACATTTATCACATATAAATTAAAATTATCTCTAACTAGTTGTCCTCTTAAAGTAGTTATTTGACTGGATATTTGTTTTTCTACGTCAATTTGGACTCTTTTTGTTGCTGTTGCAGTTGTTGCTAAAACAGGCATTTTTTCAGGTAATAATTTTATTAAATTCACGATACGTCGAAATGCTGGTCTAAAATCGTGTCCCCAAACTGAAATAGTATGAGCTTCATCAATCACAATCATTGATAAATTCATATCTCTTGTTGCTTGTATCCATTCTTGATTTTCTTGTCTTTCAGGTGCAATATAAAGTATTTTGAGTTTTGCATCTTTTGCATCTTGAATTGTTTGTGAATTCTCCTCAGCAGTTTGCTCTGAATTAATAAATTTAGCATTTATTCCTTTTTTAACTAACCCATTAACTTGGTCACGCATTAAAGCTATTAGAGGAGAAAATATTATTGTTAATCCTTCAAATTGAGTTGCAGGAAATTGAAAACATAAAGATTTTCCAAAACCTGTTTTTTCAATAAGTAATACTTTTTCACCTTTAAATAGTAAATCTATCGTATCCCATTGCTCATCGTAGAATTTTTCAAAACCAAATATTTTTCTTAGTTCAATTTCTGCCTGATGTCTATTCATAATCTGTTTGTATTGTGGCTAACAAAAATATATATAATCTAACTAAGAGCATTAGAAAAAAGAATAATTTGATTTATTATTTTAACCAACAATCCTTTCTAAACTTTTTCCTGCAAATATTGAATGTGCTTTGCCTTTATATAAAATAGCATAATTATCATGGCACAAACCCAGACAGGAACATGTACCAATTTCATCTTCATTAAAATATTCCAGACACCATTCATGTACATATTTTTGAGTACTTGCCTGGGTACAGGCCTCTCCATTACAAATTTGAATTTTTGGTGTTTTGGACATTTAATTTTATCAATATAGCAATAAAACAATAGACCTTAAGTCTTCATCTTCTTTTTCTTAGCAGCCGGGAATAGGATGTTGTTTAAAATCAGCCGATAACCGGGTGAGTTTGGGTGCAAATCAAGATTTGTTTTCGGATCGCCAACAAAATGCTGATAATCAGCCGGATCATGTCCACCATAAAATGTCCAGGTACCTTTACCGTATTCGCCATGAATATATCTGGCTTCGTTAGCAGCTTTGTATTCTCCTAATATAAGTACATTTGATTTAATCAAATCTTTATTAAATGAAGTAGTTTGCCCCATAAATCCCCGAATCAAAGTTTCATGGTTTTGACATAACATAGTTGGAACAGGATCCCATTTTGCTGAAAACTCAAAAAGACTGAAATAATCTTTATTTTTAGGCACTTTTCGATAACTAGTTACATCAATATTTGAAAATTCATATTCAAAAGGATTTAAACTTAATTTAAAATCCTTAAAGGCAAATGTTTTTGTGAAATCAAGCTTACTTTGCACATTCGCATCGTAAGGATCTCCATCAAACATTGGCCCACATACATCAGCATCCCCCAAAGCTAATGCAATATCATAAGTGTCCGTTGCTGAGCACATTGCAAACAGGAAGCCACCTCGTATAACATAATCTCTAATGGTTTGAACTACATATTTTTTTAATTCAGAAACTTTTGCAAAACCCAATTCAGCAGCCAAAGTTTCCATTTCCCTTTTGTTGTTTTGATACCATGCTATATTCCGATAATTTCCATAAAACTTACCGTATTGCCCAGTAAAATCTTCATGATGTAAGTGTAACCAATCATATTTTGATAAATCACCTTCCATAATTTCTTTATCATAAATTATATCATAAGGAATTTCCGCATAAGTAAGTACTAATGTTACAGCATCATCCCAGGGCAATTTACTTTTGGGAGAGTAAACCGCTATTTTTGGAGCTTTTTCAAGTTTTACCCGATCCATATTCATATCAGGTCGTGCAATTTCATTAAAAATTTTTTGAGCCTGAAAATCTGCCACAATATGATAACTAACACCCCTAATCATACATTCCTCTTCAATTTCACGATGATAGCTTGTAATAAAACTCCCGCCCCTGTAATTTAACAACCAGCTAACTTCAGTATCATTCTGAAGTGCCCAGAAAGCAATACCATAGGCTTTCAGGTGGTTTTTTTGACTTTCGTCCATAGGAATTAGCAAATAGGAAGCAAAAGCTATTTGCTGAACAAATATGAATATGAATATGAATATTATACGCATTACTTTTTTGCCCTCTAATTTATTTATTTTCAACAAATTGTGCTAATT
>JAOZNO010000016.1:10560-14540 GCA_029933755.1 Bacteroidales bacterium
AATGGCCAATGACTAATGACTTAATGACTATAAATGACAGCGAAGCGAAATGACTAATGACTAATGACTAAAACGGTGTATCTTCATTATTTGTTGCAAAACTCGAAAAGTCATCATTTTGTTCATTACTTTTAATGTCATCATTCATTTTTGAACCCATAAGCATTCCACCGCCCATTGAAGAAAATTCATCAACACCAAGTGGTATAAGCTCACTTGCTTCAAGTTCTTCAAATTTTGCCAACTCTTGTCTAAATTTCAATCGAATATCTGTAATCGCACCATTTCTATGCTTCGCAATAATTATCTCAGCCAAATCTTTTGTTGAATTTCCATCAGCATCTTCTGTAATACCATATTTTTCAGGACGGTGAATAAATAAAACAAGATCGGCATCCTGCTCAATAGCACCAGATTCACGTAAATCAGAAAGTTGCGGACGTTTATCTCCAGCACGCATCTCTACCGATCTGTTAAGCTGCGATAATGCCATAATTGGTACATCCAGTTCTTTAGCAATTGCCTTTAGTCCTCTTGAAATAGTACTAACTTCTTGCTCACGATTACCTTTTGTTTCCGGTGGTCCGGTCATTAATTGAAGGTAGTCAATAATAATCATTTGAATATCATTCTGCGTTTTCAAACGCCTGCACTTAGCACGAAGTTCAAATAAAGTTATGGCAGGAGTATCATCAATATATAAAGGTGCATCATTTAGGCTCTTAATTTTCATTTCAAGTTGTTGCCATTCAAACTCTTCCAATCTTCCACTTCTTAATTTCTCACTTGGAAGTTCTGTTTCAGCAGCAATAAGACGATTAACTAACTGTAAAACAGACATCTCTAAAGAAAAAATTGCTACAGGCACTTTATGATTAACGGTCATGTTACGTGCCATAGACAAAACAAATGCAGTTTTACCCATGGAAGGCCTTGCCGCAATAATTACCAAATCAGATGCTTGCCAGCCAGAAGTAACCCTGTCCATACTAGTAAAACCTGATGGGATACCACTCAGGTTATCTTCTCTTTTTGAAGCTTCTTCAATTTTTTCAATGGCCTGATTAAGAACCTCTGAAATTTTGATTGTTTCACTTTTAATATTTCCTTCGGCAAGTTGAAAAATAGAACTTTCAGAAAAGTTTAACAAATCCAGTATATCAACACCATCATCATATGCCTGTTTTTGAATATCTGATGCAACACGAATTAATTCTCTCTGAATATATTTTTGTGCAATAATACGTGCATGAAATTCTAAATGTACTGCCGAACCAATATTACTTGTAAGTTTAGAGACATAATATGCACCTCCAACCTCATCCAGTTGGTTGTTTTTTCTTAGCTCCTCAGTAACCGTAAGCATATCAACAGGCTTATAATCACTTGAAAGATCAGAAATTGCCTTGTATATTTTTTGATGAGCCTCTACATAAAAGCTATCTGGTTTTAAAAGATCAAGAATCTCTATTGCTGCATTTTTCTCTAGCATCATTGCTCCTAACACTGCCTCTTCTAAATCCAAAGCCTGTGGTGGAATTTTTCCTAATTCAGAACTTTCTACTTTTTCTTTAAAGGGTTTTTTCTTTGTTGCCATTGTTTTTTGATTTTGAGCCAAAAAAAGAGGCTCTTTGTCCTCTTTTCTATATTTAAAAGTATTCAGTTCTCAATAGACAGTTTTTGTAAAACTACAGTTTATTGTAAACTGTATACTGCCAACTTCTATACGAAAAATAATTGTTTAGTTTGGAATGCTAACAATTTTAAGCCTGTATTCTTATTCTGCATATTCACCCATTGCTGTGAATTTTTCAATTCTCTTCTCTAACCTTTCTTCCACACCCACACCACTTAATTCTGAAAGTTGTTTCTTAATTTCCTTTTTCACTATTTGGAATGTAGTTTCATGATCGGTATGTGCTCCGCCTAAAGGCTCTTTAATAATTCCATCTATCAAACCATTATTAAGCATATCATTAGGTGTTAATTTTAATGCTTCTGCAGCTTGTTGCTTATAATCCCAGCTACGCCATAAAATAGATGAACAGGATTCAGGTGAAATTACAGAATACCAGGTGTTTTCAAGCATTAAAATACGGTCACCTACGCCAATACCAATAGCACCACCAGAAGCTCCTTCACCAATAATGATACAGAGAATTGGAACTTTCACATTAAACATTTCATAAATATTTCTGGCAATAGCCTCACCCTGACCTCTTTCTTCAGCCTCAAGACCGGGATAAGCTCCAGGTGTGTCAATTAGTGTAACAATTGGTTTGTTAAATTTTTCAGCTAAACGCATTAAACGAAGTGCTTTACGATATCCTTCAGGATTAGCCATACCAAAGTTCCGATACTGCCTCATTTTAGTATTTATTCCTTTTTGTTGACCAATAAACATAACCGTTTGACCATCTATTGAACCAAAACCACCAACCATGGCTTTATCATCTTTTACATTTCTATCTCCATGCAATTCAATAAAATCTCCATCCGTAATAGCGTCAATATAGCTTAAAGTATATGGCCGTTCAGGATGTCTGGATACTTGTACTCTTTGCCAGGATGTAAGGTTAGCATATATTTTCTTCTTTGCTTCTGCTATTTTATCTTCCAGTTCTTTTATTGTGGTACTCACATCAACATGACTTTGTTCACCAATTTCTTTAGCCTTTTCAAGTTGTTCATGTAAGTCACCAATTTCTTGTTCAAATTCAAGTAATACCATAGAGCATTCTATTTTTTTATACGTTTGGGATGGCAAATTTATAAATTTCTACCTAAAATAATTAAGCTTGTTAATAAAATACCTGATTTTTTAATTTCAACCTTTAGTTATGTGTTGATAATCTGACAAATAAAATAAATCTGCAAAATTTTACAAACAACTTATTAACTAAAAATATTAATCAAAATATTGCTTAAACTTACAAATATCTTATTTTTACAGTATGATTTTTTTTCCAAATGCAAAAATAAATATAGGTTTAAATATTATTTCTAAAAGAGATGATGGTTTCCATAATTTAGAAACTATTTTTTATCCCATTCCTTTAACAGATATTCTGGAATTTATCGTTCCCGGGAAAAATATTAAAACAACAAGTATTCAGCTTAGTGGTACAAATTTAGGTATTGCTAATAACGAAAACATTTGTATTAAAACGTACAACATGTTAGCAATGGACTATTCGCTACCTAATTTACAAATGCACCTTCATAAAATAATACCTTCTGGTGCTGGTTTGGGCGGTGGTTCATCCGATGCCGGATTTTTATTAAAGCACTTAAATCAATATTTTAATCTAAATATCAGTGAAAAAAAATTAACAAGCTACGCTTCAAAAATTGGTGCTGATTGTGCATTTTTTATTAAAAATAAAGCTGTTTTTGCCAGTGGTATCGGAAACAAATTTGAAGAGATCAAACTTAATTTAAAAAGGTATTATATTTTACTTGTAAAACCTGATTTTTCAATCAATACAGCAATTGCATTTAAAGGCATAAAACCAACAATACCTAAGGTTAGCATAAAAGAGTTAATAAAATACCCCCTTGGTGAATGGAAAAATCAGCTTAAAAATGATTTTGAAACACCATTATTTCTTAAATATCCTGAACTAAATAAAATAAAATCAGACTTATACAATATGGGTGCAGAATATGCTTCAATGTCAGGTAGTGGTTCAGCAATGTATGGTATATTTAACGAAATACCTGAAACAAAAAACTTATTTAACGAATGTTTTGTTTGGAAAAGTAAGTTTTAAATTTGATGAAAATTACTATTATAAAGCATAATTATTAAACTAATAATAATTGAGTCTGCTCCGAAAAGTATGATTTTCTGTATTTAGCCGCTAAGCGGGTTTTTAACAGGCAGATATACAGACTTATACGTTTTTGATTCTAATAGGATTACCCGCTAAGCGGCTTTTCGGAGTGCCGTCATAATTGTTATCAAAATTATGTATCTT
>JAOZNO010000511.1 GCA_029933755.1 Bacteroidales bacterium
TTTAATGAACTCAAGAATTTAAGGATCTTTTTTTCTTTGATACCATCGTTATATTCTGAACCGGAAACAGCCAATTCATTCAGGGCAATCTTTTTGTTCATTATTTGCCATGAGTATTTTTTTTCCTGTTCGCAGATTTTAGTAACCAAATAACGGGTATCATATGCGGTCATTAAAGGAACCGGTCCCATTCGTTCACCTTTATAGTTTAGCCAAAGTGCTGATTTAGGCGGAACCAGACTTAATCCATGATTTTCTCTTTTTGGATTAAAGTGCCTAATACCTGCAGCATAATTCCACATTTTATCTAAATTAGGAATATTTGCGTTTAACTTTTCTGCTTCATCATGCAAATCTCCAATAGCATATTGGTGCGAACCATTTAATATTACTTCTGGTGGAGTTCCCCAATCCTTATGCCAATGTTTCCGTACCCGTTCCATACTACCATTTATACCACCTGTGGCAATAATTACTACTTCGGCAAAAGTCTCAAATTCTTCATTATTCTGTTCATTTTTCACTTTCAGTCCGGTAACTTTTCCATTTTCTGCTATTATTTCCTCAACTTTATGATTGAACAGAACTTGCAGCTTATCATAATTTTTATGTGATTTTAAATATTCAATTAAAGACATAATTAAACCATATCCTGTTCCCCAAACCATATGAAAACGAGGCACAGAGTTCCCGGGCTTAAACAACCCACGTTCTACCCAATGTACAACAGGGAAAAAACCCACTTTTTTTGTGCGTAACCATTTATAAACTTCATCAGTAGAGTCAATAAACTTCTCTGCCCATTTTTTACCCCATATATTGTCATCTTCAAATTCAGCAAATGAATACCAGTCTTGTTTTGCAAGCTCTGTAGTATCTTTTATTCCTGAACGTTTTTGCTGCGGCGAGTTCACAAAGAACATTCCACCAAAAGATTCTTTAGCTAAACCACCAAAATTCTCTTCTTTATCACGATCAAAAATGATTACTGATTTGTCATTCTCAAGTAGTTCAATAGCAGCTACAATACCTGCAATGCCACCACCGGCGATTAATACATCTGCTTTTAAATTATCCATAGAGTATAAAAATATTTTGTGTCAAGATAAAAATAAAATATTACAAATAATCAAACGTTAATTATTAAGTTGATTGTAAAAGCCTTAACTTTAGTTAGTGTTCGTCTATAAAACCCAATTTCTTCGTTACACCACTTTTGAAAACGATCATTTACAAAAGTAAACTTTCTGATTTTCAAAAGTGTCAGGCCTCGAACTTGAATTTTATAGTTCAAACACATGGACTTTATAGTCAGGCCCAAGTTGGTAGTGGCATTAAAAATAAACACGCTTAAACCATATAGGATTTCTGAAGGCTGAGTACTGCTTACTTCAATAAATGCAAATTGAATATAATGAAACAATTTTTATTTATAATAGTTTTTTTGTTCAGCTCAAATTCAGAAAATAATTTCGCAAAAATTTTTGGAGATGATTATCAAGATGCAATTATGTATTTTAAAACGAATAAAAACATTATTAGCAAAGGTTTAGAACAATTTGACACACCTAATAGTTTAATTATTCCGGTACTATTTCCTGAACGAATTCGCTATTCACTAATACGTGATTTAATTGAAACGGTTTCTGTTGAAATGATATATGTTGATTTTGGCTCTGAGTATGTTGATTTTTCTATCGGTGATTTTCAATTAAAACCCTCTTTTGCTGAAAATGTTGAGAAAAACATTAAGGAATCAACCGTACTAAATACCAAGTATTCTAAATTTTTAATATATAAAAATCAAGAAGTAAAAGGGAAACGGAAAATGCGTGTAAAACGCTTAAAATCTTTAAATTATCAACTAATTTACATATCAGCCTTTTATGATATCGTTAGTCTTAAATTTAACTTAAATGACAAATCAAAAAAAGAAAAAATCAGGTTTTTATCAACTTGCTATAATTATGGTTTTACAACTACAAAACTGAATATAGAAAAACATATCAGGGACGAATATTTTCCATATGGGAAAATTTATAAAGGCAAACAATATGCTTATTCAGAAGTTTCATTGTATTTTTATACAAATGATTATGCATTGCGAACAAAGTGAAGTAATCTCACACACCGTCATCCAGAGTTCGTCACAACGAGGTACGAAGCTGTCCCCCGAAGCAAGCTGTGCAGCCCAATACTTTTGGGATGTGGTAGGGACAACAATGGGAGATTGCCTCAATCTCAGCTATTCAATATAATTTTAACTAAAAATATAACTATGAAATCAAGAAAACGAATCCTTTTGCTAACAGCCATGTCTGTTCTTTTTCTGAATTCCTGTTCAGACAAAATAGTTGAAAAACCTTTTATTTCTCCACCTTTTGCCGGTATTAACATAGATTACACAGAATTTGTAGTTCATGCAGAAAAAGGTGATACACTACTTTTTAATTCAGGTAGTCGTATTATTATACCGCCGGATATTTGGATTGATAGTGCCAATAATAAAATAAGTGGTGAAATAAATATCAAGTATCGCGAATTTAAAAATGCGAGTGATATCTTCTTATCCGGAATACCTTTAGCATATGATTCGGCAGGTGTAAAAGAAACATTAGTAACTGCCGGAATGTTCGAAATTAGAGCCTTTAAGGATAGTACAGAATTGTTTATTGATAAAAACAAAAGTTTGACGGTGCAATTAGCCAGCAATGTGACTGATACGGATTATAATTTTTATTATCTGGATGAGAATAATAAGAATTGGGTATACAAAGGAACAGAACAAGCAACAGCTAACCCCAAAATACAAGAAATTGAAGATTCTATAAGGTTTTTACAACCAAAACGAGCATTCCCTTTTGATAAAAGTTATTTTGCCCTGAATTACGATGCCGTATTGGATATTTATTTCAAAGATAATGATAATGTAATATGGAAAAATCGTAAAAGTAAACTTCCAAAAAGAAAAGCCGAAAAGTATGGATTATCATGGTCGGGTATAAATTGTTGGCAATATTTAAAATACCATGGAAGTTCGTACGAAGCTTACCAAATGGTATGGCAAATGGTAGGTGGCAAAAAGCTTCCTCGTTGGGCAAAAGACTGCTATGCTGACAAATTAACTCATATAGGAAATAATATTTACAATATGCATTTAACTGCAAAAGATAAAAAAACAAGCATACGGATTAAAGCTATTATGCCACTAAAACACCTTTTTGCGTACTCAGCTGAAAAATGGCAGCAAGACTATGATGAGATAATGGAGAAAATAAAAATAGAAGAAGAACGACTGGCTATGCAATTTGCAGTGTATAGAACTTTTGAGGTAACTACCCCCGGTTTACACAATTGGGATAGGGTACTTAAGCTGCCAAGCAGAATTATGGTAAAAGGTGATTTTAAATTTGATAAGGAAATGAATGAGAATTTGGCTTCTGTAGACATTTATTATTTTATTGAAGATAATAAATCCTTTGTTAAAATCTCATTCAGCAGTACTGACAGCTTAATGTTGGTTCCTGATAGTACTGCAAAATTTGTGGCTGTTCTTTCAAATAACGAAGCTGCATTTTTTAGTTCGGCAGAATATAATAAAATTGATTTTAACCAGCTTAAAGCAAATCCTGCATATACTTTTAATATGAAAACAAAGAAAATCAATTCAAAAGATGATTTTTTGAGTTTAGTTGGTTTGAACTAAATGTTGTTTAACTAATTTAGTTTTTTTGCCAACTCGTTAAAATTACTGTTTGATGGATCGTTTGGATATTTAACATATAGGTAGTAAATTGCACTTCAAATTAAATATTCTGACATGGTGGGAAAAGGGAAATAAATCTACTCTTCGCTATACTCAGATGTTATAGGCAATTTGAAAGAAGAATATAGTCACAATGAATGTATATCTAGATTTA
>JAOZNO010000512.1 GCA_029933755.1 Bacteroidales bacterium
TAGAGTCAAGTTTTTTTGCTTTTTTACCCCGAAAAATCGGGACAAGTCGTTTTTTACGATTTTGGAACAAGAACAGTCTTCAGTTCTCAGTAGGCAGACTTTACAGAACTACAGCGTACTGTGGACTGCCTACTGCCTACTTCTACTAATCTTTAAATAAGTTCCACATACAAAAAAAACTAAAATATTAGACACACGCTCAATTAGTCATACTTATTAAACATAAGCTTTTAAAATGAAAAAAACAGGTACACTATTGATAATAATTTTTGCTTTTATAAATATTGTTAATGCACAAAATGTTATCATTACAGGAAATGCTAAAACTTATGCCGGTGATGAACTTGTCTGGAAAACCTATTCAGACCAAATTACATTTACTGAAAAGCAATTGGGTATTTGTAAAGTAAATAATAATGGTGATTTTAAATTTTCCATTAATATTAAAAGAACCAATATTTCCTTTATTCATTTAAGTGTTTTTAAAGGAGTTTTATACTTAGAGCCCGAAAAATCATACCATATTGTTCTGCCAGAAAAAGTTACAAAATTACCAGAAGATGAGCTAAACCCATTTTTTGAAGAAACCGAATTCTTTGTTAGATGTATTAATTCTGATACTACTGATTTGAATTACCTGATAAAAAAGTTTGATAAACTATATAGCATATACCTAAATAAAACTTTTAACCAATTCAAGGGTAAAGTAGGCAAACCTGTTATTGATAGTATTGTTGAATTAATAGAAAAAGAGTTTCCTAAAAACAAAAATCAATATTTTAATAACTATAAAGAATATAATTATGCAGCAATGCGACTTATAGCCTACGAAAGAAATAAAAAGATGTTTTTGAATCAGAATTTTGCAAATAAGGAGATACTTTATAATAACCCCGCCTATATGGATTTATTTAACCGGGTATTTGCCAATCATTTATCAGTGCTTTACAGAGAACCTAAAGGAAAAATAATTCCTTACAACCTGATAAAACAAAAAAGTTTAAGCAGCTTAAAATCTACTTTAGACTCTTTTCCATATCTAACGAATGATACATTACAAGATATGGTTATTTTAAAATCCTTATTTGACAACTTTTATAAAGAAGATTTTCCACGAAGCTCGATATTATTCATGCTTGATTCAATAGAACTTGTTACAAATGTTGAGGAAATTAAAACAACGGCAAAGAATATAAATAATAAATTAACCACATTATTGGCTGGCTTTTCTGCACCAAATTTCGAATTAAAAGATGTAAAAGGGAACTTAGTCAGTCTGGAAAATTTCAAGGATAAATTTGTGTACCTGAATTTTTGTAATCCTGCCAGTTATAGTTGTCAAAAGGATTTTAAAATTCTTCAGCAATTAAATCTTCAACAATATGAATTATTCAATATAGTAACTATTTGTGTTTGTGATAACCATAAAGAAATGAAACAGCTTGTAAAAGATAATAAATTCAATTGGACATTTTTATATTATGAAAAAAACGATCAGCTATTAAAAGATTATAATGTGCGCGTTTATCCTAGCTATTATTTAATTAACCCTGAAGGGAAACTTATTATGTCGCCTGCTTTTCCTCCTACTGAGAACAGTTTTGAAGCTCGTTATTTCGACACGCTAAAATCATGGAAAAAAGAGTTGCAGAGGCGAAAAGCAGAAAAAAAGAAAAAAGGTTTGGGGCATGAGTGATGCAAGTATCTTAAACCTCCTTTAAAATATTCACCAAGCTTTTATGTGTATTTGGAATTATCTCTTTAACTTCCCCAGGTGTTTTCCACATTACTTCGGTAATATCTTCCTCAGTTTGTGGTGTTAGTTTTCCATTAGCTTCATATTTCATTAAAAACCAATGGGTAGTTTTAAATATATTTTGATGTCTGAAAGTATAGGTATGGTATGTTCTTCCAACTTTTCCTTCAATTATTAAACCGGATATGCCGCATTCTTCTTCCACTTCACGGATGGCAGCGTCAGGCCTATGTTCACCTTTTTCAATTTTTCCTTTTGGTAAATCCCAAACTCCATTTCGTTTAATCATTAATACCTTGCCATCATTATTAAAAACTAAACCACCTGCGGCATCAATGGGTTTAAATTTTTTTATAAGTCGTTTAAATACTTTTTTTGGTTTTTGGGTTTGCACATATAATAAAAGAATGTTGGTATCTTTTTTAAATTCTTTTAGGGCTTTATAAAAGGACTTTTTATTTTTGTAGCGAATAAGTTTTATATTGCCATTTTTGTTTTCAGTACTTTTTTCTGAACCAATAATGATTAACCGATCTTCAAAATAAACTTTATACATAATTATGGACGATGTTGAAAAATTAATAGCCAAAGAATTATTACAAATTAATGCAATAAAGCTTAATCCGGCAAATCCTTTTACATGGGCATCGGGTTGGAAATCGCCAATATATTGCGATAACCGAAAAATTTTATCCTATCCAAAAACTCGTGATATTGTAAAAAAAGCTTTTGCTGATATGGTAAAGAAGGAATTTGGTGTACCTGATGTAATTGCCGGAGTAGCAACTGGTGCTATTGCTCATGGTGTTTTAGTTGCCGAAATTTTGGATATTCCATTTGTGTATGTTCGGGCAAGCTCAAAAAAGCATGGTTTAACAAATATGATTGAAGGAGTTTTGGAAGCAAAACAAACAGTGGTAGTTATTGAAGATTTGGTTTCTACTGGTGGTAGTAGTCTAAAAGCTGTGGAAGCATTAAGGGAGGCAGGTGCAAATGTATTAGGGATGCTGGCTATTTTCAGTTATGGTTTTGCTGTTGCTGATGATAATTTCTTAAAAGCCAAATGTTCTTTAAAAACCTTAACAAATTATCATACTTTAATTGATATTGCTGCCGATACAAAATATATTGAATCAGATGAAATACAAACTCTGGAAAAATGGAGACAAGATCCGGAAAACTGGCACTTCGGCGCTACTTCGACATCGCACAGCAGCCATGCTCAGTAACCAATGGGTAATTGAATGAAAACCATTTTTTTGCAAGTCAGAGGCTCACTCTATTAGCAATTAGTAAGTTAACATCAACTTTGGTTCACTTTTATTGATAAGTGAGGCTCTGACTATCAGACTTTTATTAGCCAACTACAAATTTGCAGAAAAAATGATTATTATACAATGAATAATAAACTAAACATACTTTTGCTAAGCATTTTTGCAACTTTAGTAATCTATTCTCTTGTTACTTTTTTTGCTTTTAGCACAAATTATCGAATTATAAATATCATACTAATATTATTGGCAATAAATATTGTTTTTAATAGTACAATGGTTTTGATATTTAATAAAAAAAAGAGCCGTTTATTAAAAGAAGCAGGTTTAAATAATATTGATTTAAAGCAAATAGCAGGCTTAGAAAAAGTAAAAACAATTATTTTTTCTAAACAGGGTATAATTAGCGAGGATGAATACGAATTAATAAATGTAGAGCATCGTTCAACGGTAAATAGAAAATCAATTATTGAAACAACCTTACAACTTTCTAAATTATGGGAGTCACCATACACTGAGGTTTTAAACGAAAGCTTAGAAAAAGAGCCTGAAGAGAAAAAATTTTCAATTACTAAAAAATTAAAAGAAGGAATTTTAGTTACTGATGAAAATGAGAATAATTTAATGCTTGGTGTTTATTCCTTTGTTCAGGAATTTGTAAAAAAAGATGATGGTTACACCTTATATCTGATAAAAAATAAAATTCCAATTGGTAAATTTACCTTTAAGGAAAAGTTAAATAAAAAATCTATCAAATTAGCTCAGGCGTTAAACTCTTATGGTAATTTGGTCTATCTTGATTCAGAATTTAATAATAGTAACAGTATGCTTCCTTTTGACAGAGCTTATGTAAGTATGAATAATGAGGAACAAAAAAATA
>JAOZNO010000513.1 GCA_029933755.1 Bacteroidales bacterium
TTGGTTTTCTTTAAGTTTTATATCTAAAACATTATTTTCTGTTAATTCAAGTTTCTTAATGTCACAATGATATTTTATAATTGTTGAATCATTAGTTGTTGAAATCCTGATTGAATATATATCAGCATAAACATCTATTATCTCCATAGAGTAAATGCTGTGTTCATGTTTCATAAAAATGCATTTCTTTTATATAAGCCCATACTTTGTTGGGAACAAAAAAAGGAACATCTTTTTTCCCTTTAATCGACTTTCTGATAAAACTTGATGATATTTCCATTAAAGGAGCTTCATATATTTTAACATTGGGGTGCTTTAATAGTTCAACTTGTTTTGTATTTGGGCGTGGATAAATATAAATTTGATGATTTCTTAAAATTTCATTAAAGTTTTTCCATTTGTGGAAATTTACTAAATTATCAGAACCCATTATTAAAACAAATTCTTTGTCAGCATATTTGTCAAAAAGATAGGCAAGGGTATCAATAGTATAAGATGGTTTTGGTAAATTAAATTCGATATTTGAAGATCTAAATCCATTAACATCGTTAATCGCAAGATTTACTAATTCAAGTCTTTGATAATCGGGAAGTAATTTTTGATTTGTTTTAAAAGGGTTTTGGGGACTAATAACAAACCAAACTTCATCTAAATCCGTAAATTCACGCATATAATTTGCAATTGCCATATGGCCATTATGTATCGGATTGAAAGAACCAAAGTAAAGACCTATTTTCATTGTATATATACTATTAAATTGTTGTATGCAGAACTACCTGTCAGGATAATAAACTGATTTTCAGACTTTCATAACTGGTGTTTTCCAAAAGAGTTATGTACTAACCTTTAAGAAACTTATCAATAATCTCTTTTGTGTCCAGTACTGCTTGTTCTAAATTATCGTTTATTATAATTTTATCAAATTTAGCAGCAAATTTTAATTCATTTGTAGCTTTATTTACCCTTTTCTGTATTTGCTCTTCAGTTTCAGTCCCTCTATCTCTTAGTCTTTCTTCCAATACCTGAATAGAGGGTGCTTTAACAAAAATTGCCAATGAACTTTCTTTGTATTTTGCCTTAATATTAACTCCACCAACTACATCTACATCGAAAATCACATGATTCCCTTTATCCCAAATTCTATACACTTCGGATTTAAGTGTACCATAAAAATTATCAGTATATACTTCTTCCCACTCTATAAACTCATCATTTTCTATTTTGGCTTTAAACTCTTCTATTGTAAAAAAATGATAATCTTTGCCTTTTACTTCTGCTTCGCGAGGAGATCTACTACAAGCTGAAATCGAAAATTCCAATTCAGGGAACTCTTTTAATATTTGCCTTACAATCGTTGTTTTTCCAGAACCTGATGGTGCAGAAAATATGATTAACTTGTTTTTCTTCATAAAACAAAAAATGAGATTTATGGCTTCGTACCTAGCCTAATATTAGCTCACAAATATAACAAGCTATTCTCTAAAAATACATTTTTGTAAAATTATTACTGAAAGTGAGATTTAATTTTGTATTTTTAAACAAAAAAATATTTTAAAAAAAGGTAATCTGGATCGTTCCATTTGGCCTTAAAAGTTTAAAAAATAGATATATGAACAGATTTAATGAAACTTTTCGCACGAAGCTTTTTGAAACAATTGAACTTATTGAAAATAATTCATTGGTTGAAATGGTGGTAATAATAAAGCCTCAGTCAGGTAAGTATAGAGACATTCCTGTATGGAGTGGGATAATTTTTTCTTTTTTATTGTATACTTTTTTTATGTTTTCATCTGCTGAGTTTGGTGTTTACATGATATATGGGATGACGATATTAAGTTTTTTCTTTATTTACGGTCTGGTTTCAGTAATCTCTGTTTTCCAGTCAATATTTATAAAAAAGAAACGAAAAATAAGGAATGTTGAAATTAATGCCCGGGCTATTTTTCAAAAAGGAGGAGTACGCTTCACCGAAGAACGAATTGGCACTTTAGTGTATATTTCTTTATTGGAAAAACTCGTTTACATTTTACCGGATAGGGGGGCAGAAAACGCGATTCCAGTTGAAGAGTGGAAAGAAATAAAGTTAGATTTTCAATCAATATTTGATACTAAAGATGTAGCAGGTGAATTAATTAACAAACTGAACAAATGGCAGCCGGTTTTCGCTAAATATATTCCTCCTGTTGAAAATGATATTAATGAGTTGCCAGATGATATGAATGTAGAACTGTGAAGAAATGAATAACAACAAATGACTAATTACTAATATTCTAATTACTATTATATGAGACGATATCCATTTTTAAAAAAGAATAGAAAAACAATTAAAACAATAAGTTTCTTTGTCGGTTTTGCGATCATTTTCTTTTTTGCATTATTATTTATTCCCGAATTGCTTCATGCTCGTCCCGGGGGTGGCCATTCGTACTCTGGAGGAGGTAGTAGTGGAGGTGGAGGTGGTGATGGAATAGCCGGTTTAATTATTTGGTTATTGTTGTCATTGCCACCGGAAATATCAATACCGCTGGTTATTATAATTATCATTTTTTATTATTATAGTAAACGTAAAGACGCGAAGGGTGGGCAAACGATATCTTCGGCACCAACACATACGAATAAGTTTAATGATAATCGACTTACTGAAAATAGAATTGAAGAATTAAAAACCACTGATCCAAATTTCTCTCGTTTACTTTTTATTGATTTTGTGAGTTCTGTTTATCATAAATATTATAGTTATTTAGGTAAAAAAGAGTTTAAGGATTTGAAGCCTTTTTTTGCTGGCAGGCTTTGGGATAATGCAACAAAAGATGGATATAATCAGCGAAATATTTCAGAAATAGTGATAGGAAATATTAGCCTTATCACTGTTTTTGAAAGTGGTGAATATACTGGTATTACTGTTGATATTAATTCAAATTATACAATTACGATTGGTGGGAAAAGTTCGCGTTATATTCTGACAGAACGCTGGTTGTTTAATCGGAAAAAGGGAACGCTCTCATTGGCGCCAGAAGGAATGCGCGATTTAAAGTGTCCGAATTGTGGAGCAGCAGGTAACTTTACAGATGCTGGCAAGTGTGAATATTGCGATACATTTATTGAGGCTGGTGAGATGCAATGGTTTGTTAACCAGATAAGTGTGCTAAACCAGGAAGTATTTAGCACAAAAGGACTTGCCCATTATGAACAAGAAGTTGGAACGGATTATCCTACTATTGTTCAGCCGGCAATTAATACATATATAAATAAATTTACTGATTTGCACAAGCTGCCGGACTGGAATAGCTATTGGACTAACTTTACTGATAATATAGCAGTTCCATATTTTATGGAAATATATGCAGCATGGACAAATCTAAACTGGTCAAAAGTTCGCCATTTAGTTTCTGACCGCCTATATGAATCATATGATTTTTGGATTGAAGCTTACAAAAGTGAAAAGTTACGTAATAAACTGGAAAATATCAAGATAAGCAAAATTGATATGGCCACTATTGAAGTTGATAAATATTATGAATCTTTTACTGTTCGTATTTTTGCTTCGTGCAATGATTATGTTGAGAATAATAATGGAAAGGTACTGGGTGGTTCAAAAAAACAAGCTCGTTATTTTAGTGAATACTGGACTTTTATGCGTCGTACAGGTGTTGAGATTGTTGAATCTGAATTTAGTTTGAATAATTGTCCAAATTGTGGTGCTTCAGCTGATAAAATGGGTCAATCAGCAGTTTGTGAATATTGTGGAACAAAAATAAGCAATGGTGATTTCTCATGGATATTAACACGAATTGTTCAGGATGAAGAATATACCGGTTAGGCATTATTCAAAATTCTTAAATTGAAAAATATATATCTGTTTGACATCTGCGTTGAATTTAAAATACTGTAACTACTCAGTCACA
>JAOZNO010000514.1 GCA_029933755.1 Bacteroidales bacterium
TTATGGACAGACTCTAATTAATTCTTTTAAGCGCCATTTTTAAATTTTCAGGATTCCCGGCTAATGATATTCTTATATATTTTTCACCATTTTTACCAAAAATCTCACCCGGCGTAATAAAAAAATCATATTCATATAATAAGTAATCTGAAAACTTATAGGAGTTCTCATAAGCCTCTGGTATCTTTGCCCACAGAAACATCCCAGATTGATTTTCATCAAAAGTACAAGCCAGCTTATGGAGTAATTCAGAAGCTTTTTTCCTACGAATTGCATATTCCTTATTCAAATTTTCGTACCATGAGACAGGACTATTTAAAGCCTCTACAGCAGCGAGTTGTAACGGTAGATACATTCCTGAATCCACATTGCTTTTAACTTTTAGAATATTGTTAATATATTTTTCATCACCTACAACAACACCAATACGCCATCCTGCCATATTATGCGATTTACTCAAAGAATTCAGTTCAAGTGCAATTGATTTAGCATTTGGTACACTCAAAATACTTATTGGATTATCATTTAAAATAAAACTGTAAGGATTATCATTACAAATTAATATCTTATTTTTGATACCAAATGCAACCAAACGCTCAAGTTGCTTCAAACTTGCTTTTGTTCCGGTAGGCATATTGGGATAATTTACCCACATAATTTTCACCTTGTCCAAATCCATTTTTTGAAGCTCTTCCAAATCAGGAAACCAGCCATTTTCTTCCTTTAAATCATAGCTTATTATATTTGCACCTACTAAATCGGAAACTGATTTATATGCCGGATAACCCGGATCAGGTATTAAAACACCATCTCCCGGATTTAAAAATGCCATAGAAATATGCATAATCCCTTCCTTTGAACCAATTAATGGTAAGGTTTCAGTATTTGCATTAAGTTCAACCTTAAAATGCTTTTGATACCATTGAACAAATGCTTTGCGTAAATTTGGATTACCTGAATAAGATTGATAGCCATGGTTCTGATTTTCCGAACTTCGCTCATGTAATACTTTCACACTGTCTACTGGTGGTGGCATATCCGGATTGCCAATACCCAAGTTCAAAATATCTTTACCAGATTCACGAAGGTCACTAATTTCTTTCAACTTTCGTGAAAAATAATATTCATTTATATTCGATAATCTATTGGCTGGTTCAATCATTATATTCAAATTATTTAAGTTTTAACTCAAAGCGTGTGTCCGACTTGATTCTTTCGATTCTATTTCTAAATTATTAGAATGATAATAGTCCTTAGCTTTTTCATAAATACCATAAATTTGCAGTTCTGCGATTAGAGGTTTAATCGCTTCCAAAGACTGTCCAAAAACCTTTTTATCTTCAAAAGTAAAATCAACAATAAAATGATACTCCCATTCCTTACCAATTAATGGAATTGATTGGATTTTAGTAAGATTCACTTTATAAAAAGCAAACATTGACAAAATACTGGATAAGCTACCCTGTTCGTGAGGTAAAGAAAAACTTATAGAAGCTTTATTTAAATTACTCTTTATTGTATGCTCAGCTATTAGTTGACTATTGTTTGTAAGAATTAAAAAACGTGTAAAGTTCCTTTTATTTGTTTCTATACTTTTATTCAAAACATCTAAACCAAACAAATCTGCCGCTTTAATACTAGCAATTGCACCAATATTTTTCAAGTTTTGTTCAGCAATTTTTTTGGCACTATTTGCTGTATCCTCAGATTCAATTAACTTAATATGAGGATATTGCTTAAAAAACTTAGCGCATTGCTGTAATGCCATTGGGTGAGAATGAACTTCAGTAATATCCGTAATGCTCTGATTCGGGAGTACAAGTAAATTTTGTTCAATCCTTAGCAAAATCTCACCAATAATTTGAATACTTTTATCTTTTAACAGAGCATAATTTGGTAGAAGACTACCGGCAACTGTATTTTCAATAGCCATTAAACCAGCATCTAACTCATTTTTTTCAATTGCATCAACCAATTTGCTAAAGCTATCAAAAGCAACATTCTCACATTCAGAACCAAAATGAAATAATGAAGAAATGTTATGAAACGAACCTGCTCCACCCTGAATACCAACTTGTAATTTAGAACTGTTTTCCATTTTAATTTTTAATTTTTGTAAAACCCTTTTTTAAGGGTATAAAAAAAGCCTCGATATTTTCCCGAGGCTTTATGTTATATAAATATAAATTTACTCCCCGGGCGAACAGCTATAAAAAAAGAAATAATAAAAGAATGAGTTCATTTTTTCAGTGAACCAAGGCCAGGAAATCATATTATATTTATTTAAATTCATATATTTTTCTGTATTCTACTTGTTTTTATTGCATAAAAAAAGAGTTTCAATCTTTTGAAACTCCTGAAAATATTAAACACAATGATTTAATTTTTCAGGACAGCCCAAAAAAGAAAAACCAATAATATGTAAAAAATTGCTTGTACATTATCTTTATTTTAACGAAACAAATATAAGCACTATTTTAAACTAAGCAAGTTTTTTTTTATCAATCAAAACAATTAAATCTAAAAACACCTAATATAGAGCTGATTATCAATCAAATAAAGCACAATTAAATTCTGAATTAATAAGTTAATTTACACAGTCTTTGTTTCAAAATCGAATTTACAAATGTATCTTTGTATTAAATAAGTAAAAAACTCAAACCTACTAATATGAATTTTGAATTTACTGAAGAGCAGCTAATGATAAAACAGGCTGCCAAAGATTTTGCCCGAACTGAACTTTTGCCTGGTGTAATTGAGCGGGATAATACGGCAACATTTCCTGCTGAACAAATAAAAAAGCTTGGCGAATTAGGATTTCTAGGAATGATGACTAGCCCAGATTATGATGGTGGTGGCATGGATACCATTTCCTATGTTTTAGCTATGGAGGAAATTTCAAAGATCGACTCATCAGCTTCCGTTGTCATGTCTGTCAACAACTCGTTAGTTTGCTATGGATTAGAGCATTATGGCACTGAAAAACAAAAAGAAAAATACCTGAAACCACTTGCTCGTGGCGAAATAATTGGTGCATTTGCTCTGTCGGAGCCTGAGGCGGGATCTGATGCAACTCACCAAAGAACCACTGCTGAAGATAAAGGCGACTATTATTTATTAAATGGTATAAAAAACTGGATAACAAGTGGAAAAAATGCTTCGGTATATATTGTTTTTGCACAAACTGATTTAAGTAAAAGGCATAAAGGAATTAATGCGCTCATTGTGGAAAAAGGAATGAAAGGCTTTGAAATTGGAGCTAAGGAAGATAAAATGGGTATGCGTGGCTCTGATACGACTTCATTAATGTTTAATGATGTAAAAGTTCCAAAGGCAAACCGAATTGGTGATAATGGTTTTGGTTTTAGTCTTGCTATGAAAACCCTAAATGGAGGGAGAATTGGCATTGCAGCACAAGCTTTAGGAATTGCCCAGGGTGCTCTGGATTTGGCTTTAGCCTATTCAAAAGAACGAAAAACTTTCGGCAAACAAATCATTGACCATCAAGCAATTGCTTTTAAACTATCCGATATGGAGGCAATGATAGAGTCTGCCCGTTTATTAATATTAAAAGCTGCCTGGTTAAAAGATCAGGGTAAAGATTTTACACATGCCAGTGCCCTTGCAAAATTAGTAGCCGCCGAAAATGCAATGAAAGTAACAACCGAGGCTGTTCAAATCCATGGGGGTTATGGTTATGTAAAAGAATATCATGTTGAAAGGTTAATGCGCGATGCTAAATTAACCCAGATTTACGAAGGGACTTCTGAAATACAAAAAATAGTAATATCAAGAGGTTTATTAAAGAGATAAAAGTTTACCACAGACAAACTAAAATCGTCATTGCTTCATCCTCATTCTTCGGACTACTAATGACAACTTCTTAAAAAGAAG
>JAOZNO010000515.1 GCA_029933755.1 Bacteroidales bacterium
CTACGACCGTTTTGATAACCGTTTGATTCACTATGGATTTAACCCCAAAGGAATCATTCAGGAGATTATGCTGGATCCGTTAAAGCTTGAACAGGAAGTGATTTTTATGATTGAATCCGGAAATCATCTATATCTAAATACGGGGAAACAGGTAATCGTTCTTGATCAATATGGAAGTTTCATAAAAAGTATTGATTCCGAAATTAAAAAAACTTTACAAATCAAGAATAATCAAATTATTTACTTTAAGGATAACAAATTACTTATGGAATCAATACAAGAGCCTAATACTGACACATTGGAAATTGATTTTATTCAGGGTATTAAGCATGTACTTATTGAAAATAACCGACTTTTTGTTCAAAAATCAGACTCTGTTTTTATTTACGAGAAAACGGATTAAATATTGTTGGCTATGATATAGCATTTTGTGGTTTCTATTTATTTTATCCACAGATTTCATCTGCGTATTTATCTGCGTTCATTTGCGTCATCTGCGGACTAATCATTTATACTTTTTTTCCACAAAACTCTAAAATTCATAATTTTAATATTAATGATTGCCGAGATTATTAAAGTTCAAATATTTTTTATTATTCAGGCATTCCATTAAGGTATTTTTAAATTAAACCTTACCCATAATGTTTTATATCATAGCCATATTGTTTAATCAGTTATCAGGAATACTATCAACCGTAAAAGTTTCAGCATGAATTGAGAATTTCTCTATCTCTATAGGAACTTCTGACATCTTCTTTTTGGGTATAAAATAAAAAGAAACTGCTTTTTCTCTTTTTGAACCACGATTAAGAGCCCTTACAATCCGTTCCGTTTCTCGTTGGTTTAATTTTGATTCAGGGAAATACACAATATCCTTACCCGATTTGGTTTTTAAAGTCATACTTATATTAACCCACTCATTTTCAGTAAATTTATATTCTTCTTTTACTTTCAGCTTAATGTAAAAGCTTATTTTTTTCACATCTTTTTCATTATTAAGCGCATACGAAACAGGATATTTTTCAATTACTACTTCCAAATTCTCACTTAAATTGCCTTCAACTACTGTGCTTTCAGGAATCACAGCAACATCGCTACCATTATTTCTATTTATAAAAATTAACGTAAGGTAAGCTACTATTACTACAATGGTAACAACACGCCTGATTAAAACACCACTTTTTATTTTTCGATCTAAATTAGTAAGTTCCTTTTCTGTAATATTAATCCTGTCTTGCAGTTGTTCACTTCCTTTTGCAGATAACTTAAGTAGCTTAATATTACGTATAACAATTGCTTTTAGTTTATTAAACTCTTTTTTATTAAACTTGCCTTTTGGTTTTTTCCAGAATATTAATGCAATACCCAGAGTTTGTATCGCCACAATAATACGCAAAATAGCCAACAGATTACCACCTGCAGTTGGTACATGAATTTCCTGCAACGCATTTAAATTACCCTTAATCACATCCATGGAGTCTTTAAAAGAAATCTCCTTTATGGTATCAGTATCAATTTTTTTTACTCTTTCCGTTTCTACATGACCACAATATTCACATACAAACTGGGTTATTGGAAAACTGGCAGCACATACCGGACATTTAGACATATTGCTTAGATTTAGGTGAATAGTTTACACATTATAGGCACAAACAAATTTACAAGAAAAAAACATAATTTTACATATAATCCAGAACTATTGCAGGGTAATCGTGTTAAAACTAACATTGCAAATTAAAGTAGCCTATTTTGATTCATCTGTGGATAAAAAAAGAGGGAATTTATCCTCAGACTCACGCAAATTTGCTCAGATATTATAAAAATGCTCAAGTTTGGTTCATGAAAAACCCTTTAAGGCAATTAGTCTGATAACTATTGTAAGGAATCCAATTCTATTCCATAATCATACTGCAAATCTTCATGTAAAGTAGTTATTTTTCTCCTAATTGCCTCCACTTGTGTATTGTATAGTTTCTGCAGCTTTGTGTTTTTATGAATGGGTGGACTAAGATTTTTCAGTTTTAAACAAAAGTAAATTAGTAATTCTACCTCAGTTTCCTTTTTTTGCGAATATCTGATATACTTTTTAGTGTTGAGCAGAATTTTACGTATACTCTTTTTCATCAAATAGTAGGTTTTTTTATTTATCTGATTAAACTGCTGATCAATTTCTTTTTTTACCGAATCAATATACAGTGCCTCATCAGATGATTCAAACAAAAGGTATGTCAAAAGCTCCTTGTTTTCCTTTTTAAACTTTGACAATCGCAGGCACAGTTCAAGTAATTCTTTAGCTGAACGGATACTCAATTCTTGCTTTAGTTCCTTAATAGTTAATGCTTTCATTGTTTCCACCTGGTGTTTTTCCAACTTTTCTGTTCATCTTCGGTAAGGAATGTCCATGCAACAATACGACTTGTTTTATTACCCTGCCCCATTGGAATTGTTTCTACTTTAACAGCCTTTGCCTGTTTTAGCACTTTGTAAACTCCTTTTAAATTTGATTGTTTAGAGATTAAAGTAGAAAACCAAAAACAGGATTTGCCAAATTTCTTACTTTGATGAATCATATTTCGCACAAATCGCTCTTCGCCTCCATCATACCACAGTTCATTATTAGTGCCACCAAAGTTTAAAGTTGCTTCACTCACTTTTTCAGCATTTAAATTATTTAATTTGCGAACTGTTCCTGCTTGTGCTTCTGCCAAGGAAGCATGAAATGGTGGGTTACAAATTGACAAATCAATATGCTCATCTTTACGAATTATTCCATAAAAAAAGTCTTTTGGATTACTCTGCAACCGGCAATCAACTTTTCCTTTTAAGGATGCATTTTGTTCAATTATTTTATTGGCCGATTCAATGGCAACAGCATCAATATCAGCACCTATAAAAGTCCAATCATATTCTTTATTTCCAATTATTGGGTAAACACAATTTGCACCCACACCAATATCAAGGCATTTTATTTTAGCACCCGTTGGGATTTTCCCATAGTTATTGCTACGCAACAAATCTGCTATATGATGAATATAGTCTGCCCGCCCGGGAATAGGTGGTGTTAAATAATTTTCAGGAATATCCCAACTATCAATATCATAATAATGTAGCAAAAGTGCTTTATTTAGCATTTTCACTGCTTTTGGATTAGAAAAGTCGATTGATTCATCTTCATAAATATTCAACTTAACAAATTGAGCTAATTCCGGACAAGTTTCAATAAGCTGTTTAAAATCATAGCGCGCACGATGCTTGTTTCGTGAGTGTAAGTTTAATTTTTCTTTAGGATGTTTTTTCTTTTTATCAAGCATGGTAATTTAATTAAATACGATTATTAAAGTCATGTCCTTCTGTAAACTTACCAAGTCTTAAAGACTTTGCAAGTTATGTATCAACTTGCAAAGTTTTGGTCATGTACCAATTTTCTTAACAAACACAAATTAAAATTATCATTCTAAGCTGAATAATTCATGCAGGCTAATAACGTTCGTACAAATCAACAATAATTTTATCCATTTCCTTTTTCATCTCACCTGATGGATTCAGGTAATGATTCATCATAAATGAAAAAATAAGCACTTTATTACTCTTTGTAATCAAATAGCCACTTAAATTATGATTATTGCTTAAAGTACCTGTTTTACCGTAAAAAATAGGTGGGTCAAAATCTTTAAACCTGTTTTTAACGGTACCATATTTTCCGCTAGCCAGTGCATCAAAAAGCCGTTCTTTTTCAATGTTTTTGTAAAAATAGTTTAATAATTTCACATAAGAACGTGGTGTAAAAAGATTGTAGCGTGATAATCCGGAACCATCAACCCAACGTGGCTGATTGGAAATAAATGTTAACAAACTATCCTGAACATAACGAATAGTTCTTGTTGTGTTAAGCG